>CAIXDN010000081.1 GCA_903918235.1 Candidatus Uhrbacteria bacterium | reverse complement strand
TGGATCTATCACGGGAGCTCTTTCTGACGCAAACGTTTCTAATGTTCTTACGCTTTCTGGCAGTACAATTGATGGCACCCCGATTGGTGCGACAACGGCATCGACGGGTGTGTTTACGAATACGACATCTACGAATGCCACGACAACAAACCTTTTTGTTTCAGGAGTTGCTTCAACTAGCCAACTTTTCGTTGGAGGCAAAAATGTCTGTCTTGCTGATGGTACAAATTGTCAGGCGGCGAGTGGTGTTCCTAACGTCAAAAATGCGAGTTCAACCACGGCTGTTACGTTGACAGCGGTAGAAACATCACTTGTGAGCGTTACAACTACCCCTTCATTAGTTACAAATCAAATGTGGGTTGTTGCAACGACGCAAATTAATGCAAATGCTGTTCAATCAGTTGTGTCTGTTAAACTCCGTCGTGGAGTATCGTGTGCGGCTGGGGTGCAGGTTGGAACGACTGTTGTGAACACAACCGGACAGCATTCAGCGGAAGGAAGCAATATTACTGTCAGCTTTGTTGATTCTCCTGCTACGACAACGGCTACTGGCTATAGATTGTGTGTGTCGGCAGCATCAGCTGCTCCGACGACATCTAGTTCCCAAATGACGGTAGAGGAAGTTAAGTTTGGTGCTGACTTGGCAGAAATATATTATAGTGCGGATAAGACGGTTGCTCCTGGCGAAGTTGTGAGTTTGGATTCTTCCGCAGCTGGTCAGATCTTGCGCAGTAATGGAGCTTATGACGCTCGCGTGTTGGGTGTTGTTTCTACTCGTCCTGGCTTGGTTATTGGGGATACTCCTGGTGAAGGCTCGCCTGTAATGGTGGCTTTATCTGGACGCATTCCGGTTCGCGTCACCGCTTCTAGTGGCGCTATTAAGTCCGGTGACTACCTTACAGCCTCTGATATTCCTGGTGTTGCGATGAAAGCGATGAAGGCTGGCGTAACCATTGGTCAGGCTCTTTCCTCTTTTGATGGTGAAGGTGTCGGTAGTGTGATCATGTTTGTGAAGAATGGGTATTCTCAGGGCTCATTTAATCCTGCGTCAGTTTCTTCTTCTGCCTCAGCTGATGTTCTTGCGGGCTTCTTAATACGGCCCGTCTCTGATACGGACCAACAATCGCTTATTGTGACAGATAAGATTATTGCCGGTTTAGAGATCGTTACACCAACGCTTACAGCACAGAGTTTAAATGTCGCTGGCATGCTTCATGCGAGTAGCATCTCTGCTGGTTTTATAGAGAGCCCTCAGTTGGATGCGCTTACATTTGATGCTCTTCAGACTTCATCTACTTTGCAAAACGTTTTGTTGAGCTTGGATGCTGCTTCTTCTACGATGCTTTCATACGAACAACGATTTACTGATGTTGAAAATCAGATTGGTGCATTACGTGATGCATGGTCAGCATCTAGCACGGTTGCTTTGCCAAGAACGTTGAATTTGGATGATTTGAGTGTTGATGGGGGATTGGTTGTTCAGGGAGAGTCGGTGTTCCACGGTGGACTTGTTGTAGATCAGATTCATTCTATCGGTGAACTCTTAACCTTTACAGGTGATACGTATTTCTTTGGTCGACCTTATGTGAATGCAGATACGGCTGGATTTGCTGTCGTGCGTCAAGGTGATACATCTGTTGATGTTCTATTTGAACGAGAATACCTTGCTCAGCCAGTCATCAGCGCTAGCGTTTCCTTTGATCAGACTGATGAGACGACTAGCACATATAACAATCGTCTTGCCGTCTACTTCTCTGAGAATCATGCCTTTGCCATCACGCACAAGTCTGTTCATGGGTTTACGATTCTCTTGAACAAGACTGCTACGGAAAATGTGAGCTTTAACTGGATCGCCTTGGCAGTAAAGGACGTTAAGACGACAGTTTCTTCGTCCAGTTCACCAAGTGTCGTAGAAGAAGTTGTGCCGGTTGTTGTATCTCAACCAGCCCCGGAGCCTGCTATTGTTCCGGAAGTTGCTCCAGTTGTTGAGGCTCCTGCTGTAGAGGTTATTCCTCCTGCAGACCCGGTTGTGGTTCCTGCACCTGAGCTTGTTCCTGAGCCAGCTCCAGCGCCTGTCGTCGAGCCTATCGTAGAGCCTGTGGTAGAACCGGTTGTGGTTCCTGCGCCAGCGCCAGCCCCCGAGCCAGCTCCTACGCCAGCGCCAGATCCGGTAGCACCAGCTACTCCGTAATTTATATTCGTTATGATAAAAACCGGCAGACTCGGTAAAATGAAGAAGTCTATTCCCTGGTTTTATATTGCAATTGGTGTTTTATCAGTCACAACGCTTTTTTTTGCTGGGACTACGTTTTTTTACTATGAAAGATATGCTCAGCCAATGCCAGCTGTTGGAGCCGCTCTAGGTGTTGATCGTTTGCTTACGGATGTAGCTAAGATTATCGCATTGCCTACAGGCGAAAAGCCAACGATAGCGACAGTTGCGGATCCGGAAAAATTAAAAGCTCAGCCTTTTTTTGCTAAGGCTCAGATCGGGGATAAGGTGCTTATTTATCCTCAAGCACATCAGGCAATTCTGTATCGGCCAACTGAGAATAAAATTGTTGAGATTGGCCCTTTTTCTGCCGATGTGACTTCAACGAATCCGTAGGGTAGAATCGGTTTACTGTGACTCGTCTTATGACATTAAAATCTTCAAAATCAATTTGGGTTGGCGGAGTCGTTTTGTGCGCGGTTATAATTCTGGGTGGATACGCTTTTCTTTTGCAAAAGAAAAGCTCGCAAATGAAGAATGGCTCCGCTGCTAAGCAGGAAGACATTGCGGGCCTTGTAACACGTATACGAGCACATGTCCCTGTGAATGTTAATGAAACACCTCTTGTTGCCATTGTTACAGATGTTGATTCTGCGAAACAGCAAAGTCCTGCGTTTTACAAGAAAGCTGAGAATGGCGATCGTTTGATCGTGTGGTCGGATCAAGCGATCCTGTATTCACCTTCACGTGATGAGGTTGAGTCTGTGCTTACGTTTCAGGCTGGCGCTCTACCTATTCCCTCTGTTGTCTCCGCTGAGAAAGCGACTGTAGAAATCAGGAATGGTTCAGGGTCTGAAGGAAATACGTCGCTATTAGCAGAGAAACTTCGTTCACAAGGACTCACGATAAGTACAATCACAACAACAAAAATACGGGTTTATCCAACAACGCTCGTTATGAATACGGGTTCTCGTGTATTAAAGGCTTCATCGCAGGTTCTTGCTGGCTATGGAACTGCTATCGCTTCTTCTACCGCTTCTGGCGAGGCTCCTTCTGCATCAGATTTCCTTATTATTCTGGGTAAGAATGACTCAAGTACGTATAAGAAATAATTCTTGCTTTTATGATCAAGCTTGCTCCAGTACCTAAAACAAAAAAAATAGAACAGGAAGTATCACCGAAAAGCAAACAAATCGTCATTGGACTTGTTTTGTTTGCTTTTTTAGTTTTGTGTGTTGGCTTTTTTTCTCTTGTCTTTAAAGGTGTTTCTTCAAGAAACATTTCATCGATGATGCAGGTTCGTGATGGAATTGACCCAAAACAAATTTCTGATGTTGTGGCACGTGTCCGTGAACTTGTTGCTACAAAGGCGGATGAACAGCCTACGGTTGCTACGGTGCAGGATATATCGATTCTACGACCACAGAATCCTGCATTGTATCGAGACGCGGAGAATGGCGATCGTCTGCTTGTTTGGTCGGATAAAGCGGTTGTGTATTCTGTGAGCAAGGACCGTTTGTTGGTTGTTATTCCTGTAAGTGCGACGCCCCAAGCTGCTCCGGTCCAGGCGTCTCCATCTGGAACGGAACCAGCTGTGACGATTGAGGTGCGTAATGGTTCTGCCACGCTTGGCGCAGCTCGAACATTAAGTGATGTATTGAAAGCAGATGGTTTTCAAGCCCTGGAGCCTGCAGAAGCAAAGGATAAGGCGTATTCAGCAACAGTAATTTATAATGTGACTGGTAAAACGATTCCAAAAACTCTTGAAAAGCTTGTTCAGGCTACGGGTGCAAAGGTCGTTACATCTCTCGCGGGAGAGAAGGCGAGTTTGGCGGATTTATTGATTATCGTTGGTGCAAAAGATTAAGAAAAATGGTAGTATCGTGATGATGGGTAAGCAAAAATCCATCATAAAAGTATGAAACGGGTCATGAAGCTCTTTCTTGCGATGCTTGTAGCCATTCCGTGGCCTTTTTTTGCGCAGGCGGTTGTTTCTCGTGCAGCTTATAATGTTTCTTTGATTTCTGTTAGTAGCCCAAAGACATTGGCGCCCGGTGTTCGTGGGGAGGTGGTGGTTGTTGCAAAGAATATTGGAAGTGCCACATGGACGCGCACTGGTTCCAATTTTGTTTCGTTGTATTCTTATGATCCTATTCGCAAGATTGAGATTGTTAGTCCATTAGCGACATCGGATTGGGAGGGTGGTATGCGAGCTGCTCGACTTCCGGTGGATCGGGTAAAGCCTGGTGAGTCGGCTACCTTTCATTTTTCTATTATCGCGCCTACAGCCCTTGGTTCTGTTCATACAGAGTTTGTTCTGGTTGTTGAGAATTTGGTTCGTCTTGCCAATGGCCGTTTTCCGGTGGCTCTGACGGTTGCGAATGCATCGGTGGCGGTTACTGCACCGGTCGTACAGACGACGATACCGTCTGTTCCCGTTGGTTCTACGAAGTATGCAGCTCAATATGTTTCTGGCGTCGCCTCTGCTTGGCAGATCGAATTGGACCAAAATGTTATGCCAGAGCTTGCGTTTAAAAATACGGGAACAGAGACATGGAGGCGTGATACGGGTGCATTTGTTTCTTTGTACGCTGTAGAAAGCGGTACGAGTGGGAGTAAGGAGCGTGTAAGCTCGTTTCAGGATTCGAGTTGGTCTGGTTCACGTGCAGCTCGTATGGTGGAGTCGGAGGTTGCGCCTGGAGGGATTGGTCATTTTAGGCTTGAGTTACGTGCAAAAACACCTGGCGATTATCGTGAAGAGTTTATTCTTGCTGCAGAGAAGGTTGCTTGGATGGCGGATAGTCGCGTATTTTTGAATATTAAGGTACCGACAACAGGGGGATACATTGCGAGGAATGTTGTGGCTGCGCCTGATACAATTTCTACAGCGGATGCCTCAAAGAATGCTGGTTATGCTGCATTGCTTATGTTGCGATCTGCGCCTTCTATCACGACTTCTGGCAATGGCAGGATGCAAATGATCGTTGGATTTAAAAATACGGGTAGTCATGATTGGGGGAATCGAGGTTTGCAGGTTCAAGGTGTAACAGCGGCACTGAGTTCAAGTGTGAAGTATGCTGTTGTTCGTGATGAATCTTGGAAGGACCCGACGGTCCCTGTGAAGGTTGAGGGCGTTACAAAAGCAGGAGAACTGGGTTTACTTACGTTTACGGTTAAGGCTCCAGCGAAGAAAGGTGATTATAAGGCAAGCTTTCAGTTATTGGCGGATAATCAGACGGTTGATGGAGGTGTTATTGAGATTCCCATTACCGTTACGGCGGATGGATATATTGAGCCAGACCCTGTTCCTGCAAAGCCGATACAAACGACGACAAAGCCAGCACCTTCTAATCCAGCTCCTAATGCGATTCCGAGTTTGAACCCTCAGCCACTAAACGGAGATGTCGCTAGTTTGCCAAATGAGCCGATGATGCGTGTTGGCATTTTTGCCACGACGGATGACAAGATGACGGTACGTGCTAAATATGTCGCGCTTGATGTTAGGAATGGCTCTAACGTTGTTTGTCAGTTGCCTGTGGGGAGATCTGTGACGGTGACTTATGATCGCGTGAATTCGCTTTATCATATTGCTGGAGATTGTCCGGCCGCGCAGTCGTCTTTGTATTACACGGTAAAGGCTCAGGATGGTTTGTCGCCAATGGAGATGAGTGATTTTAGCCGTCCTGTTTCTTGGTTACCGGGCGCGAATGATAATACGTTCCGTGCGCATCTTGAACTCCGCTGGTCGCCGACGGCAAGCCAAGCTTGGGTCATTAATGAGTTGCCGATTGAATGGTATTTGAAAGGGATTGCAGAGACCTCTAATGTGAGTCCGATGCAGTATCAGCGCACACTCCTTGTCGCGGCTCGAACGTATGCGATGTATCATGTTCAGCGCCAAACAAAACATGCATCAAATTTCTATATTTTGGATGCGACATATGATCAGGTCTACCGAGGCTATGGCCAGGAGGCTCGAAGCCCAACGATTGTGGCTGCGGTAGATGCGACACGAGGACAGATTGTGACGTATCAAGGGAAATTGGCGCTTACGCCGTATTTCTCCCGTTCGGATGGTCGTACGCGCTCTTGGGGAGAGGTTTGGTATGGGCAGTCAAATTATCCTTGGCTTGTTTCTGTGCCAGTGCCTGATGATATTGGAAAAACGCTCTGGGGACATGGTGTAGGTATGTCGGCGAGCGGTGCATTACAGATGGATGCGAAGTGGGGAATGACGTATGATAAAATTTTGGCGCACTTTTATACGGGGACGGAGTTGAGGAGAGTGTATAAATAGATGTTTCTTTCGTGAGGTTAGCTCTATTTGTCATGAGGTCAAAAAAATGATATAATATAACTCTATGAGTATTGAGCGTCCAGTTAATACAGCTGATAAGGTCACATCTATTGATGATGTAAAAAGTGGTATTTCTGAATTGGTTGATGATCGTTTGATCAATCGTGATCAGGAAAATATATTAGGCAAGGTGTTAGAGAGTGCTGATTTTGCGTTGTTGGCAAATCGAGCCTTGAATCAAGGGACTGATCCGGAGTTACTTAGACGAACACTTCCAGATTCTGTTTACGCGGTTGCTAAGCAATTCGGTCTTTCGCCTGAGCAGGCGGATTCAGCAATAGAAAAGGCTCATAAATTGGGTCCGGGTTCGCTTGCCAAGGATTCTTCTGAAGAATGGCTTTGGCTGATTCTTGCAAAGCATTCTGCAGATGAAGCAAAGATTGTTGATGACCCAGCGAAGATGTTAGCTGCTTCTGCCCGTCAGATTGTTGCTTTTGAGCAGTATGCTTCTTCTGAGGCTGATATTCTTCAAGATGCTAAGGAATATCGTGAGCAGATTTTGAAGAATACCCAGTCGATTGAGATGGCTCCGCTTGGAAATGAGGTACCTTTGTATGTAAGTGACCTTGGTTTTTATGCTGCTTATCGATCGGGTTATTCTGTAGCGGCTGTTAGAGCAACAAATGGATTGGTTTTTTATGGATCTGACGGTTCTACGAGTCTTGAAGATCAAAAGATTTCGGTTGATAAGGTTCTTTCTCCGTATTTTGGAATCGTTTTCCCTAAGAAAGAAGCAGAGTAATTTGTTTCTACAAAAAAAATCGTAGGGGCAATTCATGAATTGCCCCTACGATTTTTTTATTTATGAGATAATTTTATCAACCAATCCGTATTTTACGGCTGCACCGGCTTCCATGAAGTTGTCGCGCTCGGTGTCTTCTTCGATTTTTTTAAGAGGTTGGCCCGTGTGCTTGGAGAGGATTTTGTTTAGGTTGGATTTGGTTTGGAGGATGCGTTCTGCGTGGATTTTGATGTCCGTGGCTTGGCCTTGGAATCCGCCGAGAACTTGATGGATCATTACTTCTGAGTTTGGAAGGACGAAGCGTTTACCTTTTGCGCCACCGGCGAGGAGAACGGCTCCCATGGAGGCTGCCATACCGATACAGATCGTTGATACAGCTGGTTTGATTAGTTGCATCGTATCGTAGATGGCGAGGCCCGCTGTGACGGATCCACCGGGGGAGTTGATGTAGAGCTTGATGTCTTTTTCTTTGTCCTGGGATTCTAGGAATAAGAGCTGCGCTACGATAACATTAGCGACATCATCATCAATGGCTGTGCCGAGCATGATGATACGATCCTTTAAGAGACGCGAGTAAATATCATAAGCGCGTTCACCTTGTGGGGTTTTTTCTATGACGGTTGGGATGAGATAGTTGTTCTTCATAGATAGAAGGATAGCAGACTTGATTTAGCAGTCAAGTGGATAGAGTGCTAGATTTTTATAATTTTAGGTATTCCGTTTGTTACTTCGATTTTTCCCTTTACCGCAAAACCGGAGGCGCGTTTGTGGCCGCCACCGCCGAGTTGTTGGGCGAGGCGGGAGATGTCGCATTTGAGACTGCGGAGCGATCCTTTGATGATGCCGTCGCTTTTTTCACGGAGGACCATGATGATGTCAGCGCTAGAACATGCGGAGTTGAGGAAGTTGGAAACGCCTTCTACGGCGCCATCGGTTTCTGGCATTCCGTCTAGATCTTCGCTTTTAAACCAAGTGACAACCATGTCATATTCTGGAACGTAATGAAGGCGCTCAAGAGCAATGCCCCAAAGTTTTAAGGAAGAAATGCTTTTATTGCGAACGAGATTTTTGAGAATGTCTATATGACGCGCGCCGGAGGCAAAGCAGGAGCTCGCGGCTTCCATCGCGATGGCGTTTGTTCCGCTATTGGAAAAGTGACCCGTGTCTGTGCAGAGACCTGTTAGAAGAGAGGTCGCCATGCGATGGTCGAGTGGGATGTTGTTGGCTTCAAAAAATCGAAAAACGACTTCACAGGTAGAGCTTGCTTTTGTATCGACAAGGTTGATATCACCAAAGAGTTCATTGGTATTGTGATGATCGATATCGACGATGACGGGTTTTCCGGGAATGCGTGGAAGGAGATCGAGAATACCGCAATGCTTGAGACTGCTCGTATCAAAGGTTATAACCATGTCCCAAGGTTTATCAAAAAGTGATACATTATCAGATTGATCGTAGATCGCATCGAGAAAACGTAGGTTTTTTGGGACGGGTGCTATGCAAAAGAGTGCGGTTTCTTTTTGTTCCTGTTTTAACCAAAGATAGAATGCGGAACTTGATCCGAGGGAATCACCGTCTGGTCTGCCATCGCCAACTACTAAAATACGTTGGCTTTTTGCCACGGTTTTTAGCAGTTCGTTGAAGGGCAGGCTATTCATAGGCAATGGGCCAACCTACCGTGTTTTACGGCTTTCGTCAAGGGTTAGACTTCGCCCTTTTTGCGTAGTTCTAAAAGGTCGTTTTCGATGATGGCGGCTTCTGCTTCTGTGTTGTCGAAGGCGTAGTGGATGCGTGGCATGCGGCGGAGGCGGAGGCGTTTGGCGAGGCCGTCTTTGATTTCATGGTCGTATTCCTCGAGGGTGCGAATGGCCTCGTCTTTCATATCTTCTGGGAAGACGGACATGACGAATTTAGCATGGCCAGTGCTAGCGGTGATCTTTGCGGAGAGCACTGTTACGAATACTCCGAGTGGAAACTCAACATCCTCTGCCAGAACTCGGGCAAAGGCGTCCTTTAGGTGTTCAAATCCAGCTTCAACGCGTAGGGACATAGGTCTTGAATCTTGAAGCTTAAAACTTGAAACGTCAACCCTCAACGGCTATAATCTTAGCGATTATCTATGTATCTTAAACGGCTGGAAATTCAGGGGTTTAAGACCTTTGCTCAAAAGACGGTGCTTGAATTTAAGCCTGTGGCCTCTGGTCGACGAGGAGTAACGGCGATTGTTGGGCCTAATGGCTCCGGAAAGTCGAACGCTGCGGATGCGATCCGTTGGGTTATGGGTGAGCAGAGTTTGAAATTGTTGCGTGGAAAAAAATCGGAAGATGTTATTTTTTCTGGATCAGATAAACGGTCAAGAAGTGGTTTTGCAGAGGTGACGATGGTTCTTGAAAATGAAGGGGAGGATCGAACGGGTTTGGATTTGGGTGAGATTGCAGTGACGCGTCGGTTGTATCGAGATGGGCAGTCGGAGTATGAAGTGAATCGGCAGAGTGCGCGTTTGCAGGATGTGACGCTTTTGCTTGCTCAGGCTGGGATTGGTCAAAGAACCTATTCTGTTATCGGACAAGGAATGATTGATCACGTTCTTGTTTCAACACCAACGGAGCGTAAAGAATTTTTTGATGAAGCGTTTGGTTTAAAGTCATTTCAATTGAAGCGTCAAAGCGCATTAAATAAAATTGATGACAGCAAAAAGAATCTTGCTCAAACGGAATCAATTTTGAATGAGATCGGACCGAGACTGGCGACACTTGATCGGCAGGTGAGGCGATTGGCGGAGCGCGAGACATTGCAGGCGGAGCTTCAGGCTTTGGAATTTGCGTATTATGGGTCCGAGTGGATTCAGATTGAGCGAGGTATTGTGTCGGCGACGACTAGATTTGACGTTGCACGATCGGAGCAAGTGAAGCTTGTTGAGATAGCGAATACATTGGAGGCTGAGTTGGCGCAGATGGAACGAGCGACCCCAAGAGGTGATGGTTTTAAAGAACTGCGTGTAAAACTTGATGCGCTTGCTTTGGAAAAATCTGGATTACGAGAACGTGAACTATCATTAGAAACGCAGAAAGCTGTTGCTGCTGTACGTGCGGAAAAACCATGGTCGCCATTACCGCTCTCAAAGATTATTGAAGCGATTGAAAGCATGCGTTTTGCGCATGAAGAATTGATGACCGAATTAAATCAGGAGCGTCTAGATATTGCTAAGGTGAGAATGTTTGTTGAAGCATTGCATACCTTGAGTGTTGATCTTGCCGGCAAATTGCAACGTCCTGCACCGGAGCCTGGGCAGAACACGGTTGCTATTGATCCGCAGATTGAGGCGGAACTAAAGGAGATCGCGAATGCTTATACGCATTTAGCGGAGCGTGTTATGCAGGCGAATATCGAGCTCGAAGGTTGGAATCGCGGGGAAGACGAGAAGCGTTCGCATATTTTTAAAACGCAGCACGAGCTATCGCAGAAGCGTGCAGAGGCTCAGGCTTCTGAGCGACGTGCGGGTGATGCTTCTGTTGAGCTTGCGCGCTTAGAGACGCGACGTGATGGGTTGTTGGCGGATTTGCGCTTGCATGCGCCTGAGCTTGAAGGCAAATTATTAGAAGGTGGAGATCGTAATGTGGCATTGGAAGTATTGAGTGCTGATACCTCTGGGAAGATGCAGAAGCTACGGTCGCAGTTAGAGTGGATTGGAGGAATTGATCCGGAGACGATAAAGGAGCACGGTGAAACGAAAGAGCGTTTTGAATTTTTGTCTAAGCAGGTTGAGGATTTGCGAGCAGGGATTCAAGCATTGGATCTTGTTGTGGATGAGCTGGATGCGACTATTCGTACGAGAAGTGCAACGGCTTTCACGAAGTTGAATTATGAATTCTCTTCTTATTTTAAAAAGCTTTTTGATGGTGGGGATGCTTCTCTTGTAGAAATACAGTCGGAGCCAGAATTAGATGAAGATGGTACCGTTCTTTGGGAGCCGGAAGCAGGAGAGGTTGCTGGAGTTGATATTCAGGCAACGCCTCCAGGCAAACGCTTTAAGAATATTTCTCTTCTTTCCGGTGGAGAGCGTGCGCTTACTTCTATCGCATTGATTTGTGCAATTATGGCGACGAATCCATCTCCCTTTGTGGTACTTGATGAGGTTGATGCGGCGCTTGATGAAAGCAACTCGCGTAAATATGCGGAGATTATTGGAACGCTTGCAGATAAAACGCAGTTTGTTGTTGTTACGCATAATCGCGCGACCATGATGCAGGCTTCTGTTTTGTATGGCGTGACGATGGGTGATGATGGCGTATCGCAGTTGCTTTCTGTGGATTTTGCGGACGTGGAAAAATTGAGAAGATCTTAAAACGAAATAGCGGTCCGACGAGGGTCGGACCGCTAGCGTAGTATTGGTTTAGAGTTCGAGGTTCATGAGGTGATTGCCACCAGGATGATGGAAGTCAAACCACATGAGGCCGGTTGCTTCTGTCATATTCCCGACGAGGGGACCGACGCTTGGCCCTGGGTACAGCGAGTGAATCAAGATGAGCGCATCGAGGCTGCCCATGAGGTCGACTCTGAATTCTGCGACGAATGTTACGATGTTTGTTAGTGGCGCAAGCACTGACTTATCTGCAATGAAAAGCGCTTCGGACTGCTTGTTTAGTGGACGACGCTCACTTGGCATGTCTTGAACTTGCTCGCAAGGAATGGTCGATGTCCATCCGACGGGTTCATCGAGCTGTACACTGATGATTTCCGTGTAATTCTGATTGCGTGTCGGCAGTCCTTTTTCTCGTAGGACATCGTCGATAATTTCAGAGAGCCTCTCTGTGAGCTTTTGATCGCGCATCATCAGAGCAAAACTCGGCCATTGTTTGAAATTACCCGCTTCCCTGACTTCGGTACCGCGGAAACATGTTTCCAGTAGACGACTGTGCTGACGCATAGGAAGGGCGATCCCGACCTTACCCATTGGAATCCAAAAGCGAAACATACGAACCTCGCTTGTTAGCAATTAAATTATTAACGCATATTTGGTTATTTGTCAAGGTCTTCTGGGATAGAAAAATCCCGTCCCAATGGTTATCGGGACGGGATTTTTGTTCTTATTTTGCGGCGGCTTTTTCTTTCTCGAGCTTTGCTTTGCGGCGGATTGAGAGGCCGGCAAGCTTTACCTTGCTGCCCTTTAGAATGCCTTGATCGATGAAGATATTGCGTACGGTGTCAGATGTTTGAGCACCTTTGCTGATCCAATACTCGACACGCTCTCTCTCGATGCTGATTGTGGCTGGGTTTGTGAGAGGGTTGTAGGCGCCGAGAATCTCAAGGGCTTTTCCCCAAGGGTCACGAGCTTTTTCCGATACGATAAAGCGGTAAGCTGGTTGCTTTTTCTTTCCGATACGGGTGAGACGGATGGTTAACATGGATAGTGAGTAGTGAATAATATGGCAGCCTTCGCCAGAAGGGTACCCTGAGAGCATGCGCAAAAGCTTATAGGAAAGCCATAAAATGGTCAACCCCGTAGATCTGCTGATTACGAGGCATGGATTGGCCATTATTCTGGCGTCATGTTAAGATTTCCTAGCCCCATTCACGGGCATATTCATATTTTATCTAGCCGATTATGGAGGAAATGCAAAAAGACCAGCAGTTTCTTGAATACGTGGTGAAATCTTTGGTTAATCATCCTGAGGATGTTAAAACCACCCGTGAAATTGACGATCGTGGTGTAAAGATCACGTTACACGTCAACCCAGAAGACATGGGTTATATCATCGGCCGCCAGGGTCAGACGGCTCGTGCACTTCGCATTTTGCTTAAGATCGTTGGTGCAAAGGATGACGCTCGTGTCAGTATGTTGATTTACGAGCCAGAGGAAATGCGTCGTCAGCATCAGGAAAAGAAGGGTGTTATGATGAATGAATCGATGGCTTCGGAAGATGTCTCTTCTAAGCCACGAGTTCATGGAGATGCCGGTCTCGTGTCGGATGAAGATTTGGCAGATCTTGGAATCTAACCTCATCCCTACCCCTCTCCTTTGTAAGGAGAGGGGTTTTGGTTTGTGGTTTCAAGCAGGACGTGGCAATCTTGTTTTATGAAAAAGCCTTTGCGTATTGATATCGTGACTATCTTTCCGGAGATGGTTGATCCTTATATGCATGGATCGATTTTAGGGCGTGGAGAAAAGGCGAAGGCTTTGTCGATTCATGTCCATCAATTGAGAGATTGGACGCATGACAATCATCACACGGTTGATGATAAGCCATTTGGGGGAGGGCCTGGAATGTTGATGAAGATTGCGCCTTTTCATGAGGCGCTTGTTGCATTGAAGTTGCGGACAAAAGATGGAAAGAAGACGGCAGCATCAAACAAGGCGCGTGTGATTGTGACGAGCGCAAAAGGAACAATGTTTACGCAACAAGAGGCGATGCGATTATCCAAATATGATCGTCTTGTGTTTTTGTGTGGACGTTATGAAGGAATGGATGAACGTATTGCCGAGCATCTTGCTGATGAGGAGCTTTCCATTGGTCCGTATGTCCTTACGGGCGGGGAGCTACCGGCTATGGTGATGGCTGATGCGGCTGCACGGTTGCGTCCCTTTGTTTTGGGTCAAAAAGCCTCTCTTGATCAAGAATCGCATACGGTTGAGGGGGAAGTAGAATATCCGCAGTATACGAGACCGGAAAAATATCTTTTAACTAAAAAGAAGAGTTGGGATGTGCCAGAAGTTTTGCTTTCTGGTAATCATAAAATGATTGAGGAGTGGCGGAAACGTTAACCTATCGTCGGTTCATATGCGACGCGAGCTCGATTGTTCATGATGAGTTCTTCGCCCAGGACTTGGCCGGTTTGCGTGGAGCGAGTTTCTCGATAGATTTTATTTTTACGCCAGAACTGGTTATTTTTGTCACGTTCAAAGGCATGCTCACGCTCAATAATGGAATAACGAAATGGTGTATTGGAATCGCTTAAAATTTCTCCTTTAAGAAATTCATCATCAACCCAGACATGGAGTTGCAATGTGTGTTTTGTTGGATTTTTTACCTGTAAGTCTACGTAATTATAAAAGATTGTTGCACCTGTTCCAAATGGAAGCGTGCGCCCAGAATCAGGAAAAAGATCGATTGAATGATGATGTCGTTCTGTGATGATGAGGGGAGAATGTAAAAACATCCAATGCAATAGATTGGCCATTTGACAGAGTCCGCCTCCGATACCGCTTGTTGGCTTTCCTTGAGCGATGAGTAAACCTTCTGTAAACCCTCGTTTTGCTGTGGGTTTCCCTATCAGTTTCCATAACGAAAGTGTTTCACCTGGACGAATGAACGTTCCATTTATACAGGCGGCTGCTAGTTTAAGGTTCACGATTTTGTTTTGCTGTAAACGCATATCC
This sequence comes from Candidatus Uhrbacteria bacterium, assembly GCA_903918235.1. Taxonomy (GTDB): domain Bacteria; phylum Patescibacteriota; class Patescibacteriia; order 2-12-FULL-60-25; family 2-12-FULL-60-25; genus CAIXDN01. The sequence goes on along the minus strand of CAIXDN010000081.1, from coordinate 23,637 downwards.
ACGGTCCCTAGCTTTCGCAAAAGAGGTGATTGATGTTTGAATAGGCGAACAGGTAAGAGGTCTGTCGATTGGGTCCTGGCAAGTGAACGATCCCGCAGCTAATGCATTTGGCGGCGGGTTTGGTGGTATTTGACTGCGACGCGATACAGCGTCGGATGGCGTTTAGACAACATGTGTTGAGAGAATGAAATAAAATACTCTCTATTTTCATTCTTGTCAACGGGGCATGTCTCTGATTATGACAGTTTGTATTTCATTGACGGCTTTGTATCCATTTTGTGATTTCTATCGGAACAATTGTGACGATGCTGATGGCAAAGGCGATGAGAATCCATTGGATAGAGAGCGGGTTTGTTTCAAGAACTTGGTTGCCTATTGGTAGATATACGCTGAAGAGAATCATGGCTATGCCTATTCCAACACCGATTGACATGACTACGTTGTCTTTTGGGTTTATTCGCCATATTGGTTTTTTAAGACTGCGTAATGCGAGTGCCGTGAATAACGTGGAAAGAGCAAGTGCAATATACGTTATGGTTCTTGCTGTGATTGGATCAGAAATCACACGAAGCAGTAGGAGATGTGTCAAGAATAGAATACTGCTTCCACAAAGTCCTCCAACTATGATGAGGACGCGCATACCCCTTGATAAAATGCTCGCTGTATTGCGTTTGTTATGCACTCCATTTTTCTCAAAGGCAAAAGCAATCGCAGGAATGGAATCTGTAAAAATATTGATAAACAGTATTTGTAATGTGTTTATTGGCAGGTGAATACCAATTATAAAAGCCCCGGTTACAAGCGCAAATTCTCCAAATGCATTAATGAGTGCGTAGGCGACTGCTTTACGAATATTACTAATAATATGACGGCCTTCCTGTATCGCCGCGACGATGGTGGTAAAGTTATCGTCAAGAATTACGAGGTCAGCTGCATCTTTTGAGACGTCAGTGCCAGAGCCCATCGCGACACCGATATCTGCGGAACGGAGTGCTGGAGCGTCGTTTACGCCATCGCCTGTTACGGCGACGATCTCTCCGATGCTTCGGTAGCGTTCTACGAGCTCTAATTTTTGAGCTGGAGTTACTCGTGCAAAGACACGCGTGGCCCGAAGATCTCTTTCACTTAATGATTGGATGTCTTTTCCATGAATGGCTTTTTCATCTGGTCCGATGAGTCCGATTTCACGAGCGATGGCGGTCGCTGTTCCTGGATGATCGCCAGTGACAATACGTGTACGAACTCCTGATTGACCGATATCGTGAATCGCTTCTATGACTTGAGGACGTAATGGATCGCGAAAGCCGAGAAGTCCAGCAAATTGAAATCCGCCTGTGATATTTTTTGGGTGTGGAAGCGTCTTTTTTCCATCAAGATCCATTACAGCGACTCCGAGGAGTCGAATGCCTTCATTGGCGCGATCGGATATTTCTATTTCTTTCTTCTTGCGCTGTTCTTCTGGCAAATTGACGAGGGAGAGTAGGATATCTGGTGCGCCCACAAGGATGGCTTCTCGTTTTCCATTTTGTTCAATAACGACTCCTGAGAATTTATATGCTGAATCAAAAGGAATGCGTTGAATAATAGTTGACCTTGAAAGAATCTCTGGTAGAAGAGCCAGTTGTTTTGCTGCTCCTTGTACGAGCGCGACCTCCATTGGTCGTCCGATGAGTTTCCATTCTTCTGGTATTTCTTCTGGGTTTTCTATGAGTACTTGTGATGTTAGAACGGCTTTGGATAGTAATATTTTGTTGTCTATGTTGGATTCAGGAAGGATGGACTCTAATGACATTTTTGCTTGTGTGAGTGTGCCGGTTTTGTCCGTGAGGATCAGCGTGGTTGAGCCGAGTGCTTCTGCAGCAACCAATCGACGCACGATGCCTTGTCGACTGGCTAAACGCTCAACGCCGATTGCTAAAATTACCGTGAGTGCAATTGGCATTCCTTCTGGTACGGTAGACACGCCGATCGCAACGGACAGTAGGAACATCTCGATCCAGCCATGGCCCGTGGAGATGCCAAGCGCAAATAGTCCGATAATAATAATGATGACGCCGATACCAATCCATCGCGAGAGACGGGCTACTTCTAGCTGAAGAGGTGTTGGAATCTCTTGTCCGCGTGTTGCCATTTCTGCGATAGAACCAAATTCTGTGTGTGAACCAGTTGTTGTGATGACGGCTTCACCTAGACCCTCTGTGATCGTTGTTCCGCTATAGACCATGTCTTCACGATCGGCGAGGTCGCTTGATTTGTTTATTGTTTTGATATTTTTTTCTATCGCCTGCGCTTCTCCTGTGAGAATGCTTTCATCGACCATGAGATTCTGGGATCCGATCAGGCGCGCATCAGCAGGGATACGATCGCCTTGTGAAAGGATGATGACGTCGCCTGGAACGAGGTTTATCGCATCGATCGTATGTACAGTATTTTCTCGGCGAACACGTGCCTGTGTTTGTAGATAGGCTTCTAGTGCTTCTAGGACATGTTGCGCTTTCCATTCTTGCCAAAAACCAAGGGAGGCATTTGCGATGATAGAAATACTGATAATGATTGTTTCAATCCATTGTTGTAATGCGATGGTGATCAAGCCGGAAGCGACAAGTATTATCAAAAGGGGATTGGAGAGTTGTTTCAAAAATAATCGGATGGCTCCGTCTGGATGGCGCCTCGGCAATCGGTTTTTTCCGGAAGATAGCCTGAGAGCGGCTTCTTGGTTGGAAAGGCCTTCTTGGGTGCTTTTTAGGGCTTGAAATGTCTCTTCTGGTGAGAGATTCCAATAGGATTTTGTTTGTGAAGGAGTCGGCATAGCGCTATGATAACGCGAATCCTTGACTTTGACCTAAAAATTGCCTAATCTACTTCGCGTTAGGCTCCATCGTCTAACGGTTAGGACAGCGGCTTTTCAAGCCGTTAACAGGGGTTCGACTCCCCTTGGAGCTACCATCACCGAATCCAAAGGATTCAGTGTCCCACAGAGCTCTCCGAAAGGAGAGTTTTGTGTTATTTGAAGCACTTTTTTGCCATCCGTCACAAAGTTCGAGAACAGTTTTTTGATGATGAAGTCCAGATGAGCCATACTCTCGATATTTTGTATACGTTGAGCCAAGTTTTGGAAAAGCTCGATGAAACTTTCGTAGGTGAGGATTACGTCGTTTGCTCGTTCACGCGCTTGCTTCAACTTCTTGATTTGAGTCTCCAATTTCGCGGCTTTTTCAAGCTGTTCTTTGAGGTCACGCTTATACTCCTTTTTGAGCGTCGTATCTTCCTCCTCCTGTATCTCTCTTTTTGTGCCCGTGATGTGTTCCGCAAGGTTTCGTAGCTGGACGTTGAGCGAGCGCAGGAGACTTTCGGTCTCTTTGTTCCGTTCTTTGATGATGCGCTCCATCTCGGGGACGTAGCGGTCATACGCTTTCTTGTTGGCAAACGGATGTTTGTTCAGGAAGTCGTAGACGGCGGCCAAAATAACCTTGGTACGCACGGACTTGTTGAAGCGCACGCAGGTCGGAGTTGTACAACGATAGTTGAGATAGCTCGTTTTTGGCTTTTTGGTGATGTTCGGATGGAGGTATTTGTTACAGCCCGCGCACGTTATCATCTCGCGCATGAGGTTAGCTTGGATGTCCTGTTTTTTGACGAGGTTGGTGAGCGTGAAGCCCTTGGTGATGCCGTCTTGCTTACACAACTTATCGAAGTCTTCTACGGAGACCGCAGGAACGAAGTCGTAGTTCTCGAATTGGAATAGATTGATGACCTGCTTTCCAAAGACCATCGCTCCCGCATACACGGGGTCACGAAGAAGGTTAGAAATAAACTTTACGCTGATTTTGAGCTTCTTGGGTGTCGTGTGCGGTGTTTTGAGTGGGTAGCCCTTCTCACGAAGCCACGTGGCAATCTCTTTGAGAGAGGCTTTGCGTAGGCGCATGGTAAAGACCTCGGAGATAAGGGCAAAGTTGTCGCCGTCAGGTTGGAGAAAGTGGTTTTTGTCTTTGTAGTAACCGTGCTTCGTGTGACTCCCCGCGTACTTCCCCTCGGAAGTCTTGCGACGAATAGCACGGTTCACGTTCTGGCCGTGCTGGTCGCTGTATTGCTTGGCTATGACGAAGCTAATCCCGAGGAGCATCTTGCCTGATGGCTCGTTGGTAAACACAAAGTTGTTTGAGAACTTGAGGTCTTTGATAATGCCACGGTCGAGGAGGTCGATGATTTCTCCCGCCTCTTTCATGTTGCGGGCGAGACGGTCGGGAGACCAGATGATGATGCCGTCCAACATTTCCCGGAACTTCGGTCGCTTGTCCGAGAGTTTGGCTGATTGTTCCTCGTGGATTCGGTCAACCACCTTCACGCCCAAACGGTCTGCAAGCTCTCTACAAGCGTGGAGCTGGTCGGGGATACTCCGCTCCTGCTTCTCCTACTGTCCGTGCTCTTGCGTGCGTATATGACGTAGCGGAGACGGGTGAAGTCAAGCTCAGCCGCTCGGTTATCTCCGCCAATTCCAAAGCTCTCTTGGAGGCGCCCAACGAGGCTTGCGGCCATGAAGGCGTTGTTTGAGGTGTCCATATAGAGACATTTTGCGCTAAATCAAGGCTTTTAGCCACCAAGACGGTTGACAGAACCGTCTTTTTGTGATACATTGGATTGTCAAAACTGACCCCATGTGACAGGGAATGTCACATCAGCTGAACAGGAGGTTCCATGAATAAGATCAAGTTCTCGATTTCGTTTCTCGCGGCGCTTGCTGGCGCGGCGCTTGCTGGCGCGTACTGCGCAGGCGTAGACGAGCAACCCCTGTGGTGGGGATGGCTCATTATGACGATCGGAGCCCTGATAGGGGCAGGGATCGTCAGGTCCAGCTGGCCATTCAAGGCCAAGATCATCCCGCCCGCGGTCGCCGTGGGGATCGGCACGACGATGGCCCTCATCTGCATCCAGATGAACGCCATCAACGGCGAGCCAGTGAACGTCCCCCTGGTTGGGATGTTTTGCGGGATCGCGGCCGTCTTTGGCGCGATCGTCGTCCTCATCGGGAGCCCCCAGACCCCCTCCTGACCCTTCTGCGCATCCGCGCGGCATTGAGCGCACCGTCCTCACAGACGATGCTCGCGCTCTCGCCGTCCGGGTGCGCTCTTGCTTTTCATAAGATGTTACGCTTTGACCTTGCACGTTGGTTGAGCCGGTGCCTCCGTCGCTCCAAGCTCGCTGTGGAGCCTCAAGGACATGTCAAAGAGCTTCTCAGTCGAGAGGGTCGCGTAGTCCCGCTTGGCAAGCTCTCTCTCAATCGTGTCGAGTTGCTTGGCAAAGATGGAGGCACGACGTTCTGAGGTCAGACGAAAACGCTCACGTAGAGCCTCGGCGTGAACCTGTTTGAGGTTACAGATGTCGGCTTGATAAATCTTGCTCCACTGAATCAGGGTTGTTTTTGAAATGTTCAGCTTTTCGGCAATCGACGCAAAACTCAAGCCGCTACCACGAAGCTCAACAAACTGTTCTTTGACGGCAAGCTCGGTCATACAAACAAGAAAGGGGAAACCCCCTCCACCTTACTTCGTACGAGGGTTCGTGCCTCTCTGAGGAAGGGATGAAGCGGGCTTTGTCACGCCTTGCGCTCCCAAGGTTACGCGCGTTCCATTACTTGCGACCACCGTTCCGGGCTTCGTATTGCTCGATGGCGGAGGTGCTGTAGGCAAGCTCTGGGCGATGTCAGTGAGATTGTCTTTTTGTGAGAGGTTCATATGGGTCTATAGCACGTCCCTCAATACGTAACGGCAAGCTGGGGGCGGGTTGGCTCACGTGAGAGGAAGGCGAAAATCTCCTCGCTACAGGTTTTGATGATGGGGAGAAAATCGACCCCGAGGCGCAGATAGTTCGACACGAGTTTCTTCGGGGCTACCATAAAAAATACCCCGACATGCGTTGGGGTATTTTTTTATGTTCTTTCTTTATGTGTTTTGTTCTTTGAGGGCGTTGAGCATGGTTTGTGCGTCGGAGATTTCGAATGGGTCTGTTGGGCTATTGTTCATTATTTTTTCTTCAACAAACATTTTTTTAATGATGCCATCTTCTACATACATGCTGTAGCGCCAGGAGCGATTTCCAAATCCGAGGTTCGTTTTTTCTACCATCATGCCCATCGCTCGAGTAAAGTCTCCGTTGCCGTCGGGGAGCATAAAGAGGTTTTCTGTTTTTACATCAAGGTGCCATTTGAACATGACAAAGGCATCGTTTACGGAAAGACAGATGACTTCATCGATGCCGAGATTTTTGAAGTCGTTATAGGTTGCATCGTAGCCTGGGGCGTGGCGTGTGGAGCAGGTTGGAGTGAATGCGCCTGGTAGGGCAAAAAGGACGATCTTTTTTCCGGCAAAAATCTCGTTTGTTGAAAGATCTTGCCAGCGATAGGGATTGTCACTTTTTAGAGCTTCATCGCGTACACGGGTTTTAAAGATAACCTCTGGTACGCGGTCGCCTGGTTGAAGGTGAGACATAAGTAGGTGGTTATTGGTGGATAAGTAATGTTATGCGATCACGATGAGTATGGCACCAACTGTTACCATAATACCTCCTGCGATCAGTTGCCAGGAGATTTTTTCTGCAAGAAATATTATAGAGAATAAAATGATCATTGGGAGGCTTAAACGGTCAAGGGCGGCGAGTTTGGAGGCGGTGGTAGCTTTTAGGCCGAGGAAGTAAAAGAGCCAGGATGCGGCGCCAAAGACACCGGCAAGAGCGATCACGCCCCAGTCTTTTGTTTGGATTTTTGCAATGGCTTGAACTTTGCCTGAAGCGAGGACTGTGGCGACCATAAAGAGAAACATAAACATGCTGCGCATGGCTGTTGCGAGCGTTGGATCAATGGATTTTAGTCCAATCTTTCCTGTTATCGTCATGAGAGCGGCGGTGACTGCCGCAAGGAGACCGTAGACAATCCACATAATTTCCTCCATTCTACCTGATATGAAGTCCTTGCGCATTCTCGGAATTGAGACGAGCTGTGATGAGACGGCTGTCTCGGTTTTATTGGTGTCAAAAACATCGGTGACTGTTGAGCAGGATCTTGTTTCTTCTCAGATTCCTATTCATCAAAAATATGGGGGAGTTGTTCCTGAGGTTGCTGCTCGATCGCATGTTCCTGAGACGGTTTCTTTGATTACGCAGGCCTTAGGCGGTGGTATGGCTTTTGATGCGATTGCTGTTACATCGGGGCCGGGGCTTGCGACGGCTTTGCGTGTGGGGATTGAGGCAGCGAGGGTATTGGCATGGCTGTCGGGCAAGCCCATTGTTGGTGTGAACCATTTGGAGGGGCATTTAGCTTCTGCATGGTTGAATCCGGAGAATCGAAAACGATGGAAATTTCCGTTGCTTGCGCTTGTTGTTTCTGGCGGGCATACAGAATTGGTTTTGATGAAGGATTTTGCGAAATATCGTATTATCGGTGAGACGCGTGATGATGCGGCAGGGGAAGCATTTGATAAGACGGCAAAGTTGATGGGGTTGCCTTATCCGGGTGGTCCGCAGATTGCAAAGCTTGCTCTGGAAGGAAATGCAGAAATGTTTTTGTTGCCGAGACCGATGATGAAAGATCCGTCTTTTGATTTTAGTTTTAGTGGGCTGAAGACAGCTGTGCGTCTTGCATGGGAGCCATGGATGAAGGGGCCAACAGAAAGACAAGAACAAGCAAAGCGAGATTTAGCCGCTTCAACACAGCAGGCTATTATTGATGTACTCATTGATAAAACAACACGTGCAGCAAAGAAATTTAAGGTTTGTGGCGTTTTGTTAGTCGGTGGTGTTTCTGCGAATGAAGCGTTGCGTACACAGCTTGCTCATCGACTAGAGCAGGAGTTACCGGTAGTGGCATTTTTGCCATCGGATCGAAAATACATTACGGATAATGCGGCGATGATTGCGGCAGCTGGTGCTTGGAATCTTTGGCGCGGGAAGAAGAGTGATTGGAAAAAGTTGGATGCTGATCCTGAACGAAGTCTATGAAGTTTATTGTTTCTCGTGTTGAAGACTGGGATGTTGTTGCTCGTGCGATCCTTGAGCCGTTGCATCCTGGAATGGCGATCCGGCTCACAGGGCCGCTTGGTGCTGGAAAGACGACGCTTGTGCAGGCGCTCGCTCAGCGCTTGGGAGTTAAGCGTATTCCAAAAAGTCCTACGTTTTCTTTAATGCGAAGCTATTCTTTTCCCCCTACAATCTTTGGTCTTGCTCGTCTCATTCATATTGACGCGTATCGTTTAGAATCGGTATCTGATGCACATGTCTTGGGGCTGGATGAAGAACTGGCTGGAGGGGATACGGCTCTTGCGGTTGAATGGGCCGAGAATTTGGGTCATTTGTTAGATGGACTGGCTTGTATTGATGTAAAAATTGATGTGGATCCTGGGGATGGAGTCCGTCGTGTATCGGTTCTTTTTACAGCATAGCTCTTGACCCAGCTTCTATATTTTGTTATATCGGATTATATCGGAGTCTTTTCTTCGATGGGAGGTTTCTTTGAAAGCCAAGCGGCAGCCGATCGTTTCTTATCATGCGATTCAACGCTATCTCGAGCGTGTCGAACAAAGCATTTTTTCTCTTGTCCTTGAGGAATCAGAGATTTGCCGTGTTCGCGCTAACGTTTTGGATATCGTGGAGCATGGCCGTCTCCTTGAGACGGATGAGTGTGCCCTGTTTGTGAAGAGTGCGGCGGTTATTCTTGGAGGGGATCGGAGTCGTCGTGCACCTAGTCATTGGGGGCACTATTACTACGATGAATCTCGTGGTGCTATCGCCGTTCTCAATCATCAGTGCATTGTGACGACGGTCCTTGTGCCTACGGATAAACAATTGGAATATCTTCACCGATTGGTTGTTGTTGATGTTTGTACCGAGCCCATGGTTACACCTCCTAGGATCATCGATAGGCGAGGGGAGAGTCTCGAGATCTGTATCTCGGATGGATGTTCTCCTGCGCCGGCGCTGGTCACTTCTTGGATCGGGCATAATGGATATCATGTCCCTGCTGTCTGGATGGACACCCAGCATGTTCCTTTTTACAAGCAAAAGACTGGAAGTAACTTTTTGCCTGAATTGGGGCAGTCGGTCGCCCAGCCTAGTATTGCCGCCATTTGGTTTTTGCGGGAGCTGCTAGATAAAGAGCTTTTTGCTCCAAAACGTGTACTCTGTAAGGCTGATTGGGCGCTGTTCATCTTACTGTCTTTAATGGGACAGGACTGTCATCTCCCCGATATCGGTTTGAGCTTTTCGCCTGGAACCGTATACGCCGTTTCACTGTCTGATAAAAAACCGGTTCTTACCGACGTCTATCTGATCTAACAAAAAGCCTCTCCTGGGATGATCCGGGAGAGGCTTTGTTTATGTTGTTGATGGTTCTGTGAGCTCTGAATCAGTATTAGCGACTGCGAGGACCTCATCGACGCTTGTGAGGCCATCTAGGGCTTTTAGGAGGCCATCTTGTGCCATATTGATCATGCCGGCAGCTGTTGCCATTTCTGCAATGCGAGCTTCTGAAACTTCTTTTTTGAGAATCTCTTCTTCTATCTCATTTGTCATGGTGAAGATTTCGTAGATACCGACACGTCCTTTATATCCATCATCGGTTGGGGTGATTTTTGCTGGATCTGGTTCCATGAAGTTGAGCTTTTCTAGATCAACAGAGAACCCAGAATTTTTTGGAATAGCGCCCAGGATTTTTTTTACTTGATTGAGCTTTGCCGCAGAGAGTTTTGCAGGGCGTGCCATGTCGGTTTTTAATCGGCGGACAAGACGTTGGCCGATCACGGCATTGAGCGCTGGTGCAAGCAGGAATGGTTTTACGCCCATCGACATAAAACGAGGAATGGCACCGGCGGCGGAGTTTGTGTGGATTGTCGATACGACTAGGTGACCTGTGAGAGCGGCCTGAATGGCGATTTCCGCTGTTTCTGAGTCGCGGATTTCACCAACCATGACGATGTCTGGGTCTTGGCGGAGGATTGAACGAAGGCCTTTTGCAAAATCGTAGTCACGGCTATGGTCGATTTGGCTTTGGTTTATGCCTTTGAGTTTGTATTCTATCGGATCTTCTAGAGTGATGATTTTTTCTGTTGGTTCATTGAGCTTTTTGAGAATGGCATAGAGCGTTGTTGTTTTACCGGAACCTGTTGGCCCGGTTGTGATGATCATGCCATTTGGTTTTTCAATTTCACGTTGCAAATCTGCGAGCGCTTTACCACGAATACCGAGGCTATCAAATTCCAAGGCGATGGCCTTTGGACGCAAGATACGCATGACGACGGATTCACCAAAAGCGGTTGGTAAAAAGCTGACACGAATATCGATTTTTTCATTCGTGAGGTAGATGGTGATGCGTCCGTCTTGCGGGATGTCCTCGACGTTAATTTTTACACCAGCGAGCAGTTTGAATCGACCGATAATTTGTTTCCATGCGGTTCTTGGAAGCGTTGCTGCGTTGCGGAGTTTTCCATCGATACGAAATCGGATTTTTACATCGTCTTCCTCGGCTTCTACGTGGACGTCGGATGTGCCAATTTTGAGAGCGGCGCCAAACATGAGGGTGATAATGTCGGTGGTGTTTACCTCGCCGATCTTTTTTTGAAGATCGTCAAAATTTGAAATTTCTTTTTCGTATTTTGCGAGGTCAGCTTCTTCTATGCGATAGCCATAGATAACTTCCTTTGGCGTTGGAAGCTTATCGTAGAGTTTGAGGCCGTAGTCAAAACTGTCATCAGAGACAATGTAGGTTTGAACGTTTGCTTGGCGCTCTTTTTTTATGCGTTCTGCGAGTTTTTCTACTTCTTTTCCTGGTTCTGTTGTTGCGAGACGTACTTCATCGCCAACAAGAAAGAATGGAATAACACGAATTGTTGCTGCGATGTCTTTTGTGATGAGGGAAAGTGCTTCTGGAGCCATGGGAAACCCACGGAGCGAGATGTAGGGGAGATTGAGTTGAGCGGCTTTTTCTTGCGCTCTTTTTTCTTTTTCACCTTGTTTAATTTCCTCTATTTTTTCCTCCAGCTTTGTCGTGATACCTGACGGTGCTTTTGGCGCAGGAGATGTTGAGCTTGATTTGGTAGTTGAAGCTGTTGAAGCGCCTCCGACAGGTTTTGCCTGTTTCAGGAGGTCTTCAATGGAGGACGCTTTAGGGGGCATAGACTATGCTTGTGAGGATCGGGTCAGTGAAAACCAAAGGCGATGAATTTTTGGTATGGCTTCTCCTTTGCCCAGTCGTACGTATAGTTGATGCCAGGCTGCGTATTGAAACGTGACAGCAAGCATACCAGCAATGAGTGAGGTGCTTAAAAATAGTAGGGTGAATAGTATAAATCCGATATAGACACCAATGTTGATATTCATGACGGCAGCGACGGCCATCAGGAGGATCATTGGGAGCGCCATGAGAACAAATGCGATGAGTCCAGCTATGAGTAATCCGGCTCCAACAAGAAGAAGAACAGAGCCAATCTCTAACACATTTAGCCATCCTTTTTTTAGTAACTTTAAGGCCTGTTCAAGAGCTTGTGTGATGTGCGCATCTTCTAGGATAATCGCGCTGAGAGCAAAGAAATGTATGGCAGCAAGAGCGATTGTAATGAATGCGAAAATGCTCGAGCCGATTATGGTGAGGATCTGAAGGCTTGCGGTTGGATTTGTTTGTGAAAGTCCGTAAGGAATAATAAAGAGGAATTTTGCGAGCCAGGCCAGAGATAGCGTGATCGCGTTTAGTGCAAAGATGCGCCAAGCGTAGTGCGCGCCAACGGCGAGTGACTCTGTAAAGAGAGGCGCTCGATTGCCTGTTTTTCCGCCAATGCCAAAAATTAGTGCTCCTTGCGAAATAATGGAGATGCCGACAACTGTTGCAACGATAAGGACTGCGACTGTTACGCTTTGTATGAGGCCTAGGACGGAAATGGCGTTTGATGCTGTTGTTATTCCTTTCCAGAATAGAACGAGGGCTGGAGGAATACCTCCTGTGGTTACGGCGATGCTTGCACTCTCTGCTTCACGGAATGTTGAAAGGAGCACATCGTAAATACCTCCGGTAAACAAGACGCCGGCGAATAGTGCGAGTGGCCAGACATATCTTCTTGCCCAAGCAATCCGAAATGCTTCTGGAACAATTACGCGATACAAATGTTCTTCTGAATTTGTTTTATTTTTACGGATCATAGGATTGTTACTAGAATACCATTTTTTTTGATTCTTATGGAAATGAGAACGCCTCCGACGAGTAAATTTTGAATTTGCCGTTCGACAATATATCCAAAACAGCCCAGACGATTGGGAGAATGATACAGAAAGAAATGTAGGGGCGTATGGTAATACGCCCGTCCCACTGTAATACATCCGCGTGATACTAAATGGATGATAAAACGAAAGGGGCGCATTACCATGCGCCCCTACGATTAACTGACGATTTCTGTCCCTTCTTTCTTGAACTTTGCTTTTGGATTAGCTGGAGGGAAACCGACGACTTTTTCAAAGTCATCGCGTTCGATGATTTCATTTGTGATGAGGTGATCTGCGATGCGGTCCATGGCGGCGCGGTGGTCGGTGATAATTTTGGTGGCAGTCTCGAGGCCTTGTTTGATTAAGGCGTCGATTTCTTTGTCGATGAGGACGGCCTTGTCTTCTGAGTAGTCGCGGGTTTCGTGCATCTCACGGCCGAGGTACATGCCGTCTTCACGTTGACCGTAAGCGCGTGGGCCAAGGACATCGCTCATGCCCCACTGAGTGACCATGTTGCGAGCGAGTCTTGTTGCTTGTTGCATGTCATTGGAGGCGCCGGTGGTCAAATCGCCAAAGACGATTTTTTCTGCGGCAAATCCTCCGAGGGTCATGGCGATATCTTCTACGTATTCCTGACGGCGGCGCATCATGCGATCTTCTGTTGGAAGTTTGATGGTGTAACCGGCGGCGCGACCACGGCTGATGATGGAGACTTTTTGGACTGGATCGGCAAAAGGGGAGACGTGGGCGACGAGGGCGTGACCGGCTTCATGGTAGGCGGTGACTTTGCGCTCTTCTTCATTCATCAAGTGGCTGCGACGTTCTGGACCGAGCATGACCTTTTCAATGGACTCGAGTAGATCGGTCATGGTGATCTCTGTTTGGTTGCGACGTGCGGCGGTAATAGCTGCTTCGTTCATGAGGTTCATGAGATCGGCACCGCTAAATCCTGGCGTGCGCTCGGCAAGACGTTTGATGTTGACTTCTTTTGTGAGCGGTTTGTTTTTTGCGTGGATGTTTAAAATTTCTTCGCGGTCGCGGATATCTGGTGGATCGAGAACGACGCGACGGTCAAAGCGCCCCGGGCGGAGTAGCGCTGGATCGAGGACGTCTGGACGGTTGGTGGCGGCAACAACGATAACACCGAGGTTTGGTTCAAAGCCATCCATCTCGACGAGGATTTGGTTTAAGGTTTGTTCACGTTCATCGTGAGAACCGCCTACACCGGATCCGCGTTGGCGACCAACGGCATCGATTTCGTCAATAAAGATGATACATGGGGCTGTTTTTTTTGCTTTTGCAAAAAGATCACGTACACGCGAGGCACCAACACCGACAAACATTTCTACGAATTCGGAACCAGATATGTGGAGGAATGGAACGTCCGCCTCGCCTGCAACGGCGCGGGCGAGTAATGTCTTTCCGGTGCCTGGACCGCCCATGAGCAAGACGCCCTTAGGAATCTTGGCGCCGAGCTTTGCAAATTTCTCTGGACTTTTTAAGAATTCTACGACTTCAGAGAGTTCTTGTTTTGCTTCACGTACGCCAGCGACGTTTGCAAAGGTGATTTTTTCTTGGTTCTTGTTGTTTTCACGAGCGGGAGATTGCCCAAAGGACATCGCGCGATTGTTCTGTCCTTGGACTTGGCGGAAGAAGAACATCATCAATGCAAAGACGAGGACAAGTGGAATCAGGGATTGCAAAAGGATGCCGCCCCAGTAGGTAAAGCCTGATGGCTCTTTTACCGTTGTCACAATGTTGCGTGCCTTTTCTGGATCAATGCCGTAATTCGACAAAAGTTCTGGAACTGAGATTTGTTCCTCTTTATCGACAAAGACTTTGGATTTGTCGGATAGAGTTACTTCCATGCGGTTGCCTCGGATAGTAATTTCTGAGACTTGACCCTTGTCGATGCGGGTCGCGAAGGTTGCCTGGTCGAGGGTTTTGTCTGATTCAAGATTGATGCTTGCGAGGGCAATGATGATGAGTATCAAAGCGCCACTGATTAACAATACATTGCGAAGAGTCGAATTCATAAGGATTTGCTGAGATTAAACGAAAAACGCTTAATTGTCTATGGTTGACAAAAGGGCTTATTTCTGTCATCCTTTCTTATCTGTTGTCTATTTAGTTATTCGCTAAGTTGATAACAGAAATGGCTCTTTTGGTAGCCGTTTATGAGCAGGAATGGTTCCTGAGCATAGATGGGATTGCTTGAAGGGACATGGAGGATAGAATCATGGCGCAGAAAGCATCGGTCGGTCAGGTTTCGGAACTGGTTAGTATGATTGCGCGGGGCGTTTACGATAGCGCGTTCGTTCAGGCGCTGATCGAAAAGCGTCCGGATGTCGTGCCGCCGTCGTTGACTGACTTGAAGCATTATCGTCTTCATGTGACCTATGCCATCCTTCCTTGTGAGACGGACACTGATGTCTTCTCCGCGGCTCGTAAGTCGATCCGTCACAAGTCTTGCGCTTCTATCGACGAGACCCCTGGCGAGCGGGAATTCTTGATCGCTGAGGTGCCGGCACAGTTTCAATTTGAGTCGTTTGAGAAGATCGTGGATGCTCTTGCCGAGCATCTCGATTATCTCGGTTATCGATTCGCCATTGAATCGGAAGCTGTCGAGTTCTCACGCACTCTGCCGGAACCCCAGCTCAAGACCCATATCTACGCTCTTGGTTCGACGGTGCTTGGTCTTGGCGACGGCCACCGGTTCGTGTCAGTGCTCTATATGCATTATCCTGGCCGTACCTTGCTCGATTACTGGAGTAAAGTTGGTATCGGTGGTAGCTCCCGCTTGCTTCTTGTCCGTAATGTAAGATCTTAGATTACTGTCTGGCCCCGCTCTCCGAAAGGATGAGCGGGGTTTCTGTTTTTGGTTGTATTCAAGGATTGACAACAAGGCTGTATTGCGATATTTTTTATTTTCTATCGTTCTTTTTAACGTAAAGATTTTCAGAGTATTCTCTCCGCAAGAACAAAGAGGATAGCCATGGATCAAAGTGACATCATAAGCCGCTCGCATACGTATTCCTTCTGTAAAGAAGGGGATCTTGTCCAGGTTCCTGTACTTTCTCCGAATGATCTTATCAAGTATGCCAAACGTGAGCTCCGACTTACGTATCTTGACGAGGATCTCGCCAAGTGGAATTTCATGATGGATGAACAGGGGAAGGCTTTTGAGGTTCGACTTTGGAAGCCTGACTGTGAGGTCGTTCCTTCTGTCGAGGTGTATGAGTACTTTTCGGATGGTTTTTTTGGGAGCACGGCGACTTTTGTCGCTTGGGTTGCCAAGTATAATCCGAAGGGTTATTTTGCCTCGATTCCTCGGAGCGAAAAGCTTTTCCGTCGTGATGGTCGGCTTTATGCCACGAGCTATGTTCACGATGATACTCGTCGCAAGCTGACTTTGGGTCACGATGTCCGTCGTAGCTGGCGAGACCATTGGACCTTTGTGGCTTTCCGCGAGATACGCTGAAGCAAATCTTTTCCTGTCTAAAACACCCGCACCATTTCTGGTGCGGGTGTTCTTCGTTTATGCTTTTACTTCTTCCTTCTCATCTTCCTTTAATTTGCGAAGTGAGAGACCGAGGCGGTGGGCTTCTGCGTCGATGGTGATGACGCGGAATTCGAATTCGTCACCGACACGAGCAATCTCGTTGACATCTTTGACTGGCTTTGCGGCCAATTCGCTGATGTGGGCGAGACCGTGGATGTCTGGGTCGAGTTCAACGAACAATCCGAATGGGTTGATCTTGAGAACGCGTCCTTTGACCCACTGGTTGATCTCATACTTCTTGGCGACGGACTTCCATGGATCGTCGACGAGCTTTTTCATCGAAAGGAAGATCTTTGAACCTTCGATGTTAATGATCTCAGCGCGGACATGGTCGCCGATCTTGAGAACATCGCGAGGATGGTCGATGCGCTGCCAGGCGATTTCTGAGATGTGTACCAAACCTTCGAGGTTGGTATCAAAGCGAACGAAGGCACCGAAGTCTGTGACGGCGGTGATGTCACCTTCTACGTTGTCGCCGACCTTGAATTTGGAAAGGATCGATTCCTGCTTGGTTTCCCAAACGGCTTTTTCGGAAACAACGACTTTTTCTTCTTCCTCGTTTACGTCGAGAATTTTGACATCGATCATTTGACCGACGAGCTGCTTCAATTTTTCCTGGATCTTGTTTTTCTCGCCACCGGCTACGCGTGGGTAGTTGGTAGGGGAGAGTTGGGAGACAGGGACGAAAGCTGGAACGCCTTCTACACGAGTAATGAGACCGCCTTTGTTTGCATCCAAGACTTTGACGTTAAGAACTGTTCCAGCGGTGAGCAATTCTTTGATCTTGTCCCATGAGCGCTTGCGACCAGCTCCTTTGAGGGAGAGCTCGAGTTCACCGAATTCGTTGTCGAGACCGATGACGGAGGCCTCTACATCGTCACCGACGCGAAGGTCTGCATGCTTGTCCATTTCTGGACCGCGGATCAAACCAACGGCGAGACCGCCGACGTCGATACGTACTTCATTGCGACCAACTGAGATGACGGTTCCTTTGATTGTTTCACCGATTTGTGGAAATGCCACTGGTATTGACTCGAGGAGTTCTGCAAGAGTTGATGTCACTTTTACGTCCATAATAATTATTTTGACTGGTTTCGTTATAAGCCCAAGAAGTCTTCCTCTTGAGGGTATCTGCCGTGGCTAAATGGGCCCGGACCAGATAATGAATGAAGGTAACAGTCGGGCGGAATTGTACGGAAAAATGGGGATATGGTCAAGGGGCCTCGACCTCGTTCCGTGGGATCATAACCCACCCCTGCCCCTCCCTTCTACGAAGGAGGGTTCTGATGGGAAGTCTCCCTTCAGCGAAGGGGAGATTTAGAGGGGTTATCCTAGCGTGGTATCCTATGTTTATATGGAGCGCTATTTGAACTTGCATGATGTGATTGCGGTGGCGGATTTTATGGAATCCGTGATTGATTTTTTGGCGGAGAAAGATCGGAAACCTTATCAACAGTTTATCGACGCTGTGCATGCAAAGGAGCATGTTTCACGAGAGCGTTTAGCAGAAGCGGCAAAAAATATTGGTGCGGTGACTTGGCCGGCGAGACGTGCGCTTCTGCAGTTTATTACGACGGTTGGTTCTGAGTTGGAATGGGAGGCAATTTTGGAGCAGACGCGACCGGCGACGGCATTGCTATTAAAGCGGTTACGACAATCTGCGGGGACGACGACATTGGATGAGACGTTAAAGACGACGGATGCACAATATGCGATTGGACCGGATCAAGAGGTTGAAATTACGATGTTGCGAGATGAGGTGCGTTATCATCTTTGGGAAACGCATCGTGAGGCGATGGATTTGATGATTGAAGAAATGCTGGTAGAGCTTCAAGCGATTAAAAAACGTTTAAAGCGATTACGTGAGCAGGCAACCAAAAGTGATGCGCTTACACGCGATCGATTATTGGATACACTTGAGCGTTTTGAAGATCGGCTTTATTTTGGCGGGGATCTTCTTCCGCTTGAATTGTTGGATGCAGAAATTACGCTTGATGCGGAGGAATCGGAAGGCCTTCAAGGGAACGAATAATTTGTCTTGCTGCTGGTTC
Source organism: Candidatus Uhrbacteria bacterium (assembly GCA_903918235.1). GTDB lineage: Bacteria > Patescibacteriota > Patescibacteriia > 2-12-FULL-60-25 > 2-12-FULL-60-25 > CAIXDN01. Next base: position 5,790 of record CAIXDN010000081.1, on the reverse strand, counting down.
CCAGTTGGAGAGCGTGGTTGTTGTTTTGTAGAGTGATGGATTTTTTTGGATGGTTTTTATCGCCTGAATCCAATGCTGTGGTTTTGCTGGTGAAGCAAAGATGGTTCCTTGTGGCGCTGTTTCTGGAAGCGCGCCGGCGGTAGATGCGATGCAAGGTGTTTCATACATTGCGGCTTCGTGGAGTGGGAGGCCAAAGCCTTCGTACCAGCTCGGGTAAAGGAAGACAGTGGCGTGAGCGTAGAGTTCCGCAAGTTGTTTATCCGTGACTCGGCCAAGATTTTTATCGCCAATGAGTTTAAGTTCAAGGCCTGTTTCTTTTGCGACCGTGTGAGAGAGCGCAGCATTTTTTCGTGGGTCTTTTGCACCGAGTGCGAGGAGATAGGGCGGTGGGGCTTGAAGCTTGAAGCTTGAAGCTTGAAACTTGGAATCCAGACCGAGGGGGATGACGACAATGTGGGATGGAGAGATGTTTAGGAGGCGGATGAGATCACGCTTTGTGTGTTCTGAAACGGCAAAAAGTATTTTTGCGTTTTGGATTTGTTTTTTTGTGTTAATAAGATAGTGCCAGATGCGCGATTTCCATGAGAACCACTTTGGTTCAATGAGGAAAGAAAGATCGTGCACAATGAGTGCATATGGAATTTTTGGTGTTCCGAGCCAACCAATATTTGGGAGTAGCAAGAGATCGGCGTTGTGTTTGAATAAGCGATCGAGGCTTGTGAGATGTAGCCAGAGTACGAGTGAAATGAATTTGTTTGGTAGCCCTAGATGTTGATCGGAGCTGGGAAGGCGTTTTGTGCCAGTTGTTATAACGGTGATGGATTCGTTTTGTTTTTTAAGAGCTTCTACGATGCCAGAAGCCACACGCTTTACTCCTCCGGAATTTTTATCGGCGAGGGGGCGTCCATCAAAAAGGATGTTCATATCGCGCGGTTTGCCCATGCGATTCCGATACGTTCTTTGAGACGTTTTTGGAATGCGTCTTTCCCAAAAGTTTCCGCATGAAGGCGGATTTTTCGTGGATCGTAACGTGAGGGATCAAATCGAATGGCGGCGTTTCCGATATCTTCCCAGGTTTGCATTTCGATAAATGTTCCCGTGACTCCATCCATCACCGTTTCTGCGGCACCACCCTGACCAAAGGCGATGATCGGCCGACCGGCTGCCATTGCTTCTACAGCCGTGATGCCAAAATCTTCGATTTGTGGGTGTAAGAATGCGATCGCTTCTCGAAAGAGCTGGATTTTTGTTTCATCGGTGATATGGCCGAGAAACTCTGTTTTTGATCCGGCGAGTTTTCTGAGTTTTTCTAATTCCGGACCAACGCCAAAAATTTTTAGAGGAAGATTGAGTTTCGCAAAAGCGCGTACGACGAGATCAAAGCGTTTGTAGGCAACAAGACGGCCACCGGTGAGCCAATAGGTTCCGGGTTTTGTGGAAAGAGGAATACGATTAACGTCTACAGGAGGAGCGATAATTTCTGCATCACGTGCGTAGAATCGTTTGATGCGCATTTGCGATGTGCGGCTGTTGGTGATGAGGAGGTCGGGACGCATGGCTGCGAGTTGATCCCATTGACGTAAGTGATGGAGATACGCAGGAAGTAGTCGTTTAATAATGTATGGCTGTGGAATATCGTTTACATAACCTAAACGCTCCTGCCACAGGAAGCGTGTTGGTGTATGCAAGTAACAGATGTTTAGTGACTCTGGGGTTGCGATCACGCCTTTAGCAAAGTTTGAGGAGGAAGAGAGAACGAGATCGTAGCCGGATAAGTCTATGGATTCTACGGCCTCGGGCATGAGGGGCAAATACCATTGATAGTGACGTTTCGCAAAAGGAAGGCGATTGAGTTTACTTGGTCGGATGTCGGCGTCTTTGAATCCGATGTGGGTGCGCTCTGGATCGTGGAAGAGGGTAAAGATTGGGGCACGTGGAAAGAGTTCGTGAAAGGCGAGTAGGACGCGCTCAGCTCCGCCGTCTTGGACGAGATAATCATGAACCAGCGCGATGCGCTTGGGCTCATTGCGTGTTTCCATACGAATTGGTTCCGGTACCACGGTCATGCCAAAATTGTACGCATGGCGCATGCGTCTGTCTCATGTTTTGCGTCAAGGGTTTAGTGGGCGCCTCGTTTACGGAATACAGCGCCTGGGGTTTTGAGCAAGATATAAAGGTCGAGAGCGGGTGACCAGTGCTCGATATACCAAGAGTCAAGTCGCACCTCTTCTTCAAAGGACAGGTCGGAGCGACCGGAGATTTGCGCCATGCCAGTGACGCCGGGTTTGATGGCGAGTACTCGACGATGATGGGGTTTATATTGTTTTACTTCTTCTGGTAGATGGGGGCGAGGACCAACGAGACTCATTTTTCCAAGGAGTACGGAAAAGAGCTCTGGGAGTTCATCGACAGACCATTTGCGGATATAGGTGCCAATGCGTGTGATGCGAGGATCGTCTTTGATTTTTACAAGTGGGCCTTCACGTACATCAAGATGTTTTAACTCTTCATAGCGCATGCCATGTGTACGAGGAAACATGGAACGGAATTTAAAATATCGGAATGGGCGTCCGCGTTCTCCGATGCGTTCTGGAGGCGTGTCATCATCGAGGCGATAGAGTATTGGGCCACGCGAGTCGATCAAGATGGCGATCGTCGTGATGATCATGATTGGGGAGAGAATCAAGATGAGGATCGAGGCGGTGATGAGATCAAAGAGCCGTTTAAAAATGCGGCCCCAACCATCGAGTGGCGTACGTTTTACTTCAATAATCGGAATACCGCCGATGGTATCAATTTCTACGTTCGTAAAACTTGCAGAGAAGAGGTCCGCTAAGTAGCGAAAATCGAGGTTGTTTTCTTCTGCAAGCGTGATGAGGTCGAGGGCGGCACTACGGTCGAGCTCTGGTTCAGCAAGGAGTACAGTATCGATGTCTCTTTGATGTGCGAGATTTGTGAGTTCTTTTTTTGCTTCCTCGTTCCAGTGTGTAAATATTTTTTTAATCGTGAGACCAAGCTCGGGTTGAGCTTTATACATTTCTGCGATTTTATACGCTGCTTCTGAAGATCCGACCAGAGCGATTTGACGATGACCGATATGCGCTCTCAGTAGGGCGCGACGTATTCGTCGGAGGAGAAGGCGTCCGATGCTGACATAGAAAATCGCGAGTCCCCAGACGGCGGCAATTACAAAGCGCGATGTATCTAACGCGCGTGTAAAAAAGACGCTTGCGATGATGACCATGATGCCGGCTGTTGAGGCGAGGAATACTCGGCCGAGCATGGACCAGGCGCGACGAGGGCTTAATGCGTAGAGGCCGGCTAGGGCAAAGAAAAACATCCAGATACTCGCAAATAGCGCTGAGGAGACTAGGTAGCTTGGAAAAGGGATGCTTGTGATGATGGGGCGTAGCTCGGTAAAGTAACGCGAAAAACGCAGCGAATAAGCAGAAATCGCGGCTAACATGAGCGCTATAAAGTCCAAAGGGAGTAATAGCGCGGCAAATGAGAGATCAAGTCGACGCATTTGATTTGATGGTAACACGATTTAAACGCAAACCCTCCCTTGAGCGCAAGGGAGGGTTGAGAGCTGTTAGATGATACGGCAGCCTTGGATTTGAGATCGGAAGACGAGTTTGTGATGTCTACCGACTCCATCTGGATGGAAGCAGATCTCTTCTCCGCCACCAAAGAAGTCGAGGGAGTCGTCGATTGTTTCTTTGTAATGGAGCGAGCCTGACACGCCGCCTTTCATGACGGGTGCGGGTTCGTGGTAGTGTGGAATGTCAAAGAGACTGAAGGCACTGTTTGCCAGAATTTTTTCATGCGTTCGTTTGAAGCCATTCATGCGTGCTGTATGAAGAACGTTTTGAATGTCTGTGTAGACAAGCGCACTTTTTTGAATGGCTTCGATCTCAAGTTTTGACACGATGTTCATGCCAAAGACTGGACCACGATTGCCTTCGCTGTAGATAAGGACTTCTACTCGATGGGTCTGCACTGTACCGGAAGATATTTCCAGATAAGTCATTGAACCATTTTTTAGTCCGCGTTGCGTTGTTCCGGGTACAAGCGGTTTTCCGTGGGGTTGAATCCCATGCTCGAATGAGCGCGTCATGCATTCAATTAGAAAGAGCGTGAGGGACTTGTCGTCAATTTCCATGGAAACCTCCATGCTTTTTTACTTGATTTGTTGTATTTGTCAACTTTTTGCGACGCTTTGAAAAACATGTCACAATCGTATTCATGTCTAAGCTTTCTTCCCATTTACGGACGTATCTTGAGCATCTTGAGATTGAGAAAGGTCGATCGCCGCTCACGATTCGAAATTATGATTTTTATTTGCGACGGTTTATTGATTGGGGAAAAGACCCAGATACAGATGCCGTGAATCAAGAAATGATTCATGAATATCGTTTGTTTTTAAATCGTGCTCCGGGACGTGCTGGTGCAACCATGAATAAATCGACACAGAATTATCATTTGATTGCGTTGCGTTCTTTTTTGAAATTTTTGAATAAGCGAGATATTGAAACGATGACCTCGGACAAGATTGATTTAGCAAAGCAGGGGAGCCGCGATGTTTCGTATCTTGATGCGAGTGATTTACCTCGTATGCTTGAAGCTCCGGAAAAAACAGATGCGCAACCGATTGTAAAAGCGCGTGATAAGGCGATTCTGGAATTATTTTTTTCTACAGGGCTACGTGTTTCGGAGTTGGCTAGTTTAAAGATTAGCCAAATTAATCTTGATCGTGAGGAGTTTACGGTGCGTGGTAAAGGCGATAAGAACCGTATTGCTTTTTTATCTCAACAGGCGAGATATGCGTTAAAGAAATATCTTGGCATGCGGAAGGATGATGCGCCGTATATTTTTATAAGACATGATCGCGCAAAGGCGAGCGTGAAAGCGATCGGTTCATTAACGCCTCGTTCTATTGAACGCCTCGTGTATCGTTATTCTGTTGTGGCAGGTATTCCAAAGAAAGTTTCTCCGCATACCCTGCGCCACTCATTTGCGACGGATTTATTGATCAATGGTGCGGATCTGCGTAGCGTGCAGACGATGCTTGGTCACGCTTCTATTACGACAACGCAGATTTATACGCATATTTCGAACAAGCAGTTAAAAGATGTTCACAAGGCTTTTCATGGAAAGACGATGAAGGAGTAAAGGGGCTATCGACAGATGAGGAAGATTCGGGTAGTTTTTGGCGTATGCCCTGGTAGCTCAACGGATAGAGCGCCGGACTTCTAAGCCGTGATATGTTGGTTCGATTCCAACCCGGGGCACCATGTAAAAGCCGCAGCGAAAGCTGTGGCTTTTGCGTACGGCTCACTTGGCGCAGTCAGAGTATTTGCTTGTGAGCTATTTATGACTGATGTACGCTGTTATGTGATTTATGTCTCTTGCTATATTGATTGTTCTTGCGATTGTTTTGTATACGCTTTTTGATATTTTTGTTGCTCAGGCAGGAAATAAGATTGACTCAAATTTGAGTGCGGTTATTTTTAATGGGCTGGGCGCGCTCATTCCTCTCGTTGTTTATGGTTTTTATAAGTTTTCTAAGGGCGCAAAGCTGATGGCTACGACAGGATCCGGGATGTTTTATTCTGTGATGGCCGGAGTGGCAATAGCCGTATTCTCGGTTTTGCTGATAAAGATTTTTGAAAAAGGCGGTTTAGCATATGTTGTGCCTTTGATTTATGGGGGTACAATTGTTTTAGCTTCATTAACAGGATGGTTGATTTTCAAAGAAGCTGTTTCGGCGATGCAGATATTGGGTGTTGT
>CAIXDN010000080.1 GCA_903918235.1 Candidatus Uhrbacteria bacterium | reverse complement strand
CATAACCCACCCCTGCCCCTCCCTTCTACGAAGGAGGGGTTCTGAAGGGTCACAAAGTCTCCCTTCGTAGAAGGGGAGATTTAGAGGGGTTACGCCCCTCCCAAAAACAAACACGCCCTTGCGGGCGTGTTTGTTTGATTGTCTAGCTACGGATTAGCGGGACAAGCTCTGGGTCTGCGTAAGATCTTCAACGTAGACATCGTTTGTCCAGTCGAAAGAGCTACCTGGGGTTGCGTATGAGTGTGGGACTTCGGACAAGTCAGACCATACAAAGGTTCCTGCCGCGTCGGCGGTACCATCGTTATCTGTGTCCAAGTTCGCACCTGTCATATCGAGTCCGTCGTTTGTCAACGTACCACTGCCACCAACAATTACTGTACCTTCCAAATAACCAGTCACAATCGAACCGGCGATGTTACGTGTTGGCGCGATGCTAACCGTATCACCAGCGACTGAAGCAGCTGGAGTTGCGTACAAGGTGTACACGTTACCAGAGCCTGTGATGGTTTCTTCGTTTACGAAAGTAACGACAATGCGACCTGCGGTTGTAACACCAGGGATCGTGGTGATCGTGAGGTCGTTAAGAGTGTCATCAGCAATCGCATAGGAAGCGAGTGGCATGTCTGTAGAACCCTTGCGAACACGGAAGTTCGAGAGAGTTGTTACACCAGTCTTTGAGAAGTCAAAGCTGATCTTCTTTACAGCCACGGAACCAGCGCTATCAGCGGAGACCTGCATGCGATACAAGTCCTGTGAAGAACCGTTCGAAAGGGTCGTTGTTGAGAGAGCCTGGCGTGTGACTGTTGGCTTGGACTTGCGGATAACGAAGGCGTTACCAACAGTAGCCGTACCTGCTGAGTAGACGAGATCGCCAGAAGCGAGACCGACGACACGAGCATTGAACTTACCGGAGTAGTCAGCACTCCAGTTACCTGTCTGAACGTCAGCATTGAGTCCAAGAGCAACCTGGTTACCCGAGCGGACAACACCAGAGGTGGCGCCAGAAACGGATGAGGAAGCCTGTACATTGCCTAGTTTTGCCCAAATCTGGAACACAGCGTTTCCATCTTTAGGAACGTTGATTGGGTTGGAAGTCAAATCGATATCGCGCGTCTGGGCTACGCCAGATGGGAATACATCGGATCCGACAACAACACCATCCTTTGCGACAGCAATCATGGAGAAGTTTGCAGCATCACCTGTTGAGGTGACAGCAAGACGCTCGATCTTCATGGCCTCAAACTGAGCTGTGGCCTTGAATTGAGCGAGGTTCTGCCAGACATCACCACCGGCAACGAGGATCGTTGACTGGCGGAGGTTATCTGAAGCGAGGGTAAGCGTACCACCGCTCATGACTGTCTGCTTCAATGTTGGACCTGCACCTGAGTTGTTAATAACCTGAGCGCTCAAACCTGGGGTTACCGTGTTGGAGTCTGAGTCATCGGCAGTGACGTCGGCGGCATCAGCGATACCGACAGCAAAGCTGTCGCTAGCGCCACTGACAAGGGAGTCAGCAGTACACTTGGCAACAAGTGTCTTTGACGTACCGGCAGGAACAACAACGCTCATATTAGTGATGTTCATTGTACCAGCAGTAACGTCTGGGGACTGTGCGAGGCCAACCTGTGTTGAACCATCAAAGAGAGCACAGGAAGTGATTGCGTCCTTCAAATCAGCAAGAGCGTACGTTGCAGGAACTGCAACATCGGCGCGACCTGTGAGTTTGACGGAACGGATGGTGATCGCACTCTGTGAACCGGCTGTGAATACGAATCCAGCAGATGGGATCAAAGCCTCTTTCTTCACAGCTGTTCCAGCTGTTGGGGAAGCGGCGAGTGAAATGTTGAGGTTCGAGGACTTCACGGTCATTGGGTTACCATTGATCGTGGAGTTTGGAACGATACCAGTTGTGAGGTATTCACCTGTGTTAACAAGACGGATATCTGAAGAACCGTACAAGTTACCAGAGCCGTTGGCCATGATAACGCGGTACTGGTTGTTTCCGTCAGCGGAGAATTCGTAAGCAACGTCATCAGCACTGTTTGTAAGGTCAGCCGTGAACGCAAGGTTCAAGGTTGTGCCTGCTGGGACATTAAACGCATCCGTGAAGGTCAAGAGACCCGTGGATTGTGCAGGGGATGCTGTAGCTGCTGGCATCGAGATAGGACCCATGAGAACCACACCCGTGTCGAGGTTCTTGATCTTAAGATCGCGGAAATACTCTGTAGCAGAGGTTCCCTTGACCTTATCAGCACCTGTAAGACCTGTAAGGGTGAAATACATCTTGCGGATTTCGAGCAAGCTGTCTGAGGCTGTTACAGCGAACTTGAAAAGAGAGACATCCTGACCGCCCTTAGCAATGTCAGCAGTAGCTGGGCCATTGAAGGTTGTCGTGAACTGACCACCAGCTGTTGTAACGGTGATGAAGTTCGTTGCAGAGCCATCAAATGTACCTGCGCATGGTGCTGTTACAGAGTCGATACAGACGTGTGCGCCTGTTCCGAAGCGTGTATCAACAGCGTAGACATCTGTTGAGTACTCAGCATAGGTCTTGATTGTGCGACCTGTGCGACCAGCGACGTTCGCCTTAAGCGAGAAGACGCGAGTTGTACCATTTGAGACGAGATAAGCTGGGCTGAAGTTCAACACAATCTTATCACCGGCAAGGGAAGCTGTTGTAGCAACAACAGTGGAGCCCTGGTAAAGCTTGAGGTTTGTAACATCCGTGTTTGCGATGTCACCACCCTGAAGCAATGTTACGCGGCGGACTTCAATGTCATTACCCTGAGCAGTGAGTTTGAAGTTAGAAATTTCTGCTTCAACAGCACCGATCTGTGGGTTGGAAGGTGTTGTGCCCTTCGTTACATCAAGGCGGGAAGCCGAGGTTGTACCGATAGTGAACACATTACCGCGGACTGGGAAAGAACCAGCGACCGTGGCACCTGTTCCGCTTACAACGATAGAAGCAGCGTCCGAAATTTCGAACGAGTGCTGTCCACCAGCTGTGAGACCGGAGTTCGTATCACCAACGACCATGACCGAGAGGGTCGAGCCAGCGGCGATAGAAAGGTTCAAGCCGTTAAACTGCACCAAGTGCGTTGAGCTGTTAATGGTGCGGCCTGTTGTCAAACGCGTACCGTCAGCCTTGTAAAGGTAGACGTTAGCAAAGTCAGAAGTAGAACCGATTCCGACGCGGCGGAGGGTGAAACCTGTGACCAATGCACTGGCGGAGCCAGCCGTGAGGTTGAACTTAGCGAGCTGGATGCTGGAAGCACCTTGTGGAAGGTTCTGTCCGGCTGGCGTGTCGGAAGCGAGGGAAACTGAGACCGAGCCACCAACGGTGACAGCGGCGCCAGCGCCTGCGTTTACAACGTTAGCCAAAGCATCTTCGCGACCTGTTACGTCAGAACCATTTGGGTAGGAAACCGAAGTGGTGATGACGAAAGCTGGGTTGTAGTTGTTGGCTGCAAAAGCAGGGTCAACAAGCTTGCGCTTCTGACCACCAACGACGACGTAACGGCTAGAGTCACCAGCGTAGGCGACAACAGTACCGTCTGGGTGCTGTGCTGTTGAGAGCGAAGCACCGACTGAGTAGTTAACAAAGTAACCATCTGGTACGTCAACAACACGGGAAGCCCAGGAGGCTCCGTAGAGTGAGACGGCAATGGCTTCAGATTCGATCCAGCGGAGAACACCGTTTGGGGCAACAGCGTAGACCTTAGGATCGGTCGTGATCTTGATAAGGTTTGTTCCTGGGCGGATGGTGACGTTGCCACCAATCGAGATGGAAGCGAGTTCTGAATCCGTAATGGTCTGGACGGATGAGAAGTTCGTAAACCAGGAAAAGTATGTTTTCTCGTTAGGGAAAACATAGCGCTTGGCATCATTAGCATAGTAGTAGACAGCAGGACCGGAAGCTTTGATAAGCTGACCGGCTGTTGCTGCGGAGGCCATGCTAGGGAGAGCAAGGCTACCAACACCGACGGACCAGGCAATCGTCGTCAATGCGACAAAGCTGGAAAAGATTTTTTTGGTGAAATTCATAGTGTGAATCCTTTACAGGATTCGAGGCCCGGAAGATCCGTGCGAATCTTGGGAGGGCGTAATGAGTAGTTGCGACCCTAGTCAATCCGCCGAGGCGGAGTGTCGACCTTGACACTAAGGTTGTTGTTTTTTCGAGCGCGAGCGAAAGGGATAATCCCGATAACTCGAGAGTTCTCCCGCTCGTCAGGACGGTTCTACAATGAAAGCAGAATCGCCCTGTTCGCGGGAGAACGAGTTCGTGCGTATTTATGGAGGGGTGATCGTACTTGTCGCTGTATCAGAAGAAACGATATCTACTGTTGTTGATGCTGGTATCACGACTTCTATAACCTCAATAGGGGCAACAGGAACAGAAGCAGCTGGAATCGCTTGAGTGCTTGAGGCAACCAAATGATCTGTTGATGTCTCAGCAACAGAAACGGCCTGCGCAGCTTCCAAAAGCTTATCGGACATTTCTCCAAGCTTATTCTCGCTTAAAAGCACACGTGCTTCTTGCAATGTGCTACTCGCCGCATTCAATTGTCCGACCGTTGTATTCGTCATCCCCTGCAACGAATTACGTTCTGCATCCGTAGGATTTTCATTAGTTTCAACCAGAGTACTAGACGCGTTTACTGAGCGCAACTTATCGTTAGAATCAGATAATGTCGCAGAAATACTATCAACTTTATCATTGATAGAATCCCGTACATCCGCCTCGCTCACAACCCATTGTGTATCTGGATCCGTACTCGCAGTGAGCAACATCTCAAAAGCAGCAACACCCGTATGAACAGCGGCAGATTGCGCTTCAGCTAAACTCGTTTTCACTTCTTCCGGAGCATCATTTTTTACCAACTTCAAATCTTCTACAATCTGATTACTTTGTTTATCAACCAACTTAATCGCGTCCGCCGTATCTGGAGCCACTTCCGACTGAACATCGGAAAGTTGAAGTTTTACAGTATTCAAATCACGCTTTAAATCATCAACAGCCTGTTTCATGCGCGCAGGCTGTCCTACATCCGATGTTGTAGCCAAGACCTTAATCTCATCAACACGACGATTCACGAACTCTGATTTTAACTTCAATCGATCAACCTTACCAGAAGTAAGAGCAAGGCGCGTCTGTTCTGTTGCAATCTTAATCGGATACAAAAAATCTCCAGGAATAGAACGGCTGGAAGCAGATACGCTCATGACAGAGCCACCAAAAATGGCAACAAAAACGGAAAAAGCAGCCAAAACAGGAGCTCGCATAAAATCCATCATGCGATCCGGAACCAAAGAGCCCATCGCAAGTTTAGCTCTTGTAGGCATCGCAACAGGACGAGTCGGCAATGTGTTACGAACCTGGAGCAACAAATTCTCACGCGTACGTAAAACGAATGACGCATCAGGCACAATTGCACGCTCCGTCGTTCGGACGGATTTCAATTTGCGGAGCAAATCGTGCTTAGTCATAAATTAGAGAGAGAGGTTGTCGAGCGCTTTTACAGCACGATGGTAGATCACACGGACATGTCCAGGCGTTTTCTCGAGAACAAGAGCAATGTCTGCAAAGCCCAATCCATCAATCAACCGCAAAGTAACAACGTCGCGATAATCCTCCTTCAGCTTCTCAATACGCTCACGGACGATACGGAGATCAGTACGCGCTTCAATCAAGCGCTGATGCCGACCACGATCCGATAACAGTCCTTCACTACCAGTAGACGTATCATCCAGGTCATTTGTTACAACTCGCCTCATAGCTCCTTCCTTACGATAAAAATCCACAACAAGATTTCTAGCGATCTGATATAAAAAAGCGCGTACATTACGTATTTCCGTATTCTGAAGGATCGCATGCCAAAAACGTAAAAACGTTTCTGCGGCCACATCTTCCGCAACTTCTTTTGATGGAACCTTCAAGTAAACAAACCGGTATATCGAAGCGATATATCGGTCGTAAATGTTTGCAAATGCGTCCGCGTCACGCTTGGTGCGTACGCGATACAATTGATAGTGATCTATGAGCTGACTCATGCGGTTTTTTCCCCTAAAAACCACGGCACGGAAGTTAAGAAACATTAACTCCGTTAAGACATTTCCGCAAGCATTTTGAACATTGTTTAATCAATAAATGGCTAAATACAGCAAAATTTATAAAATATACTCTATCCATTCAATATCCGGATCACAATCAAATAAGGCGATAATTGCAATCGCATCCGCTTGATAGCGAACCGGGAACACCGGCTGAGCCTTCAACCAGCACTCAATCGCACGCTTCAAATGCTTGAGTTTCGTAGGCGTGATAGCAGCCTCAGGATACCCAAACTCCATGGTTCGTCGAAACTTCACTTCAATAAACCGAATCTCCCCTTTTCGCTCCACGATCAAATCAATCTCCCCTAATCGACAAGCCCAATTTCGCTCAACCAAACAAAAACCGCGAGCTTCCAAAAAAGCCAACGCCATCGTCTCCCCACTCTGTCCGCGTATTTTTCGATAATCCACCATTAACTCCGTTCCATTTTTTGGAAGGAGTGTCAAGCGAGCTATTTCTTTGCCTTTGGCAACCACTTCTCAAACTTAGCGCGTTCCTGTTCTGCAAGCGTCTTGGCCTTAGTCTGTCGGGATTCAATCACCATATCATAGACCCACCAAGCGATAATCGCTACCCAAACAACATACCAAAAACGCATGGAAAACACGGGGATGCCCTCATAATAAAACGCATACATAAGCCAACCAACAGCTCCCATCGTTAAACAAAGCGTTGCAACACGTTTCAATAAACGGCGACAAGCTTTCTCAATGCCTTTTTGAAATCGAAGGTAAGCAAAAACAGCAATACCAGCCAAAAAAAGCCCACTCATCAATAGACGGATAACAAGGCTAACAGCTGGGGCAAAAGGAAGCGCATCCATCCCAAACCAATAAGACAATGAAAGCAACGGTTTAATCAAATCCATAAACAGTAAAAATTAATGTAAATTCTTTCTAAGACATTTCCTCCGGAACATGCACCGAGTAAACTTCTGTCTCTCGAGCAGGCTCCTGTTTAGCATATACCAGGGCGTAGTGTGAATCGCCAGCATCGAACTCGTCAATCAAGGTGAGCATACCTTCAGCAAAGTAGCGTTTCGCATCCCCCGCCGTCACACGATGCTCCACCGATGGTCCGATAATCGTTCGAATCGGCTTCCATTCAATCACTAAGATACGTCCGCCTGGCTTTGTGAGACGCAAAGCCTCTTGCACCATGCCAGCTCGGTTAGCAGAAAGGTAGAGGTTATTTGCCAAGATCGTCAAGTCGATAGATTGATCCGGAATCCGCGCCGCATGCGCAATATCAATATCCGACCAAACAGGCACAATATTCCAAAACTGATAATGTCGAGCTTTACGCTCAATTGCCTGTAGCACCTGCTTATCAATATCCACCGCATAAACCTTTCCCTCTCCACCAGTCATCTCAGCGCCAGAAAAAACGAAGTGTCCAAGCGAGCCACAACCAAGATCAGCAAGATGCGAGCCTTGACGCAATCCTGCGCGCTCCAAGGCTTGATAAGGATTGAGAAGCTCGTTTCCGCTAAAATACATGGCTAGAGTTGTTTAGCCGCTGGAAAAAGCGATCCAAGCGTCGCCTGCAAAAATGCCGTCCACATATTTGTAGCGATTAAAAAACCCAACAAACAGAAGACGATACCCAAGAGCTTATAAAATAACGTCGTTCCTCCACCACCAAGCCACTTCTCAGCAAAATCGACACTTCCAAATGTATCCAAAATCGTACGCGTCCGAATAACAAAAAACGTTCCAACCGCAGCAATAGTTAGCCCGAGCAGAACACGAAGAATGATATCCATATTGTAAGATTATGATGAAAGTGTAGCATACTCAGGATATGCAATCCATACGAGGACGTGGCCGTAAACCATCATCCGGACCAAAATCAAGCTGGGAATCCGTCTCCGGCTGGTATTCCGGCTACATGGGCAAAGAAGGCGGCGACTATCAACGCGACCTTGTCTTTCCGGGCGCCATGCACTTGCTTGCTCCCAAGAAAACAGGTTTTTATCTCGATCTCGCCTGCGGGCAAGGTGCTTTTACCAAACAACTCGCATTAAAATGCTTTAAAGTCGATGGATTAGATGCCGCACCAAGCCTCATCGATCAAGCAAAAAGAAATGCACCAAAAAATGCAAAATTCACCGTAGACGATGCAACAAACTTCGCACACCTCTTTCCACCAGATTCACTCGATGGAATTGTCTGCAATCTCGCCATTCAAAATATCGATCCACTCGGTCCCGTCTTTTCTGATGCTTCACGCATTCTCAAACCAGGCGGCTCGCTTGTCCTCACAATGAATCACCCAGCTTTTCGTCAGCCTCGTCAAAGCGGTTGGGGTTGGGATGAAGAACGCAAACTCCAATATCGTCGTGTCGATAAATACATGAGTGAATACGAAATGCCGATCATCATGCACCCCGGTTCCGATCAAAGTGAAAAAACCTATTCCTACCATCGCCCACTCTCCGTTTACGTCAGCGAACTCGCTAAATTTGGCTTTGTGGTTGAAGCACTGGAAGAATGGGTCTCAACCAAAGTCAGCGACTCCGGCCCCCGCGCAAAAGCCGAGAACACCGCAAGAAAAGAGATTCCAATGTTTTTGGGAATTCGAGCAAGAAAAGCATAATAAAAACCCCTCTATGCGTTATGCACAGAGGGGTAATTGATAAAAAGGCTTGAAACCATTCCGTTTCCTAGATCCACACCCTCAGAAGAAGGTGCACAAGGAAGCGGTTTAGGCTTACGCATCGCGACAAGGCGCGACTCCTCTCTACCGCGGAAAAAATATGGCTCTCCCGCACACAAAAGATAGTATATTATATTACCTTTGTCAACCTGAGGCTTCTTGCATGGCATTCGCCCGCTCCCACGCTACTCGTGTTGCACCGTGAAGATAAATTGGATATCCATT
>CAIXDN010000079.1 GCA_903918235.1 Candidatus Uhrbacteria bacterium | reverse complement strand
TTCCAAAAAAGCATTCCCCAATCCCTCCGATAAAGAAGGCCGGATAAAAACATCAGAAGCACGAAGAAGCTCTGGTAATTCTTGATGCGATCGATAACCGGCAAACACGACTCGATCCTTTACACCAAGTTGCTCCGTAAGCGCACGGAGCATCGCTTCATCTTCTCCAACACCAATCACAAGTAATTTAATATGCGACGGCAACATCACCAATGCACGCACTAAATCATCAACAGCGTTTTTTAACGTCAAACGTGAAGCCGTGACAAGGACAACATTGTTTTCTAAAAAACCAAATAACGCACGAAGCTCATGTCTTCGCGTAGACGAAATGGGTCGTGAAAAATTCTCGAGGTCAACACCATTTGGTACCAATCGAGGCGTACCTACAAAGCCCATTTGCAATGACCAATCACAAAGATAGCTACTAATCGCTTGAACGGCATCAGCGCGCTGAAAAATTGCACGATGTAAACCACGAAAAATTCCTAAACGTTTAGCATAATGTTCAAAAGGGTCGCCTTCTTGTAGCGTTAAAAGAAATCGGGTACGTGGCTTCAGCCAAGAATAAAACAATGCAGCAAATCCACTATAACTCGCCTGAACCGACCACAACAAATCCATTTTCAAAAACAATGCTCGTAATGGCCCAAGGAATGGGAGCAAATACTTATCGAATGTACAACCAAAACCAACACGATAGACATTCACACGTCCGACAGTTTCTCTCGCGAGAAGTCCCGGGACCAAACGCGCGCAGATTAAATCAAATTCAAAATCCGTAATACGATCAGTGAGTTCACGAATCGCGACTTCTGCACCGCCAATAAGCGGTAAATATGCCGTTGAAAATATGAGGATCCGCTTCATATAAGCCGCAGAGGTTAGCTAAAAAACATATTGACTTTATACCAGAGACTAGCCTATCGTAACGGTATGAATGAAGCAAAAAAACGTATCGCTCTAGCAGTGACTCTTGCTGAAATGGGTGGAGTTCAAGTTTTTTTGCTAGAGCTAGCTAAATATTTACAAAACGCTAAGCACGAAGTCACGATTATCGCTGGTCCCGGCGACTGGCTCGCAGATCAAGCAGCTAAACATGAAATAACATTCATCCGCTTAAAACACATGCGGCGTGATATCAACCCCTGGCAAGACATGCTTGCCATTCTTGAACTTAATAACATATTTCGTCACGGAAAATTTAACGCAATACACTTAAACAGCACAAAAATGGGCGTCCTCGGAAGCATCGCCGCCCGTATGACACGAGTCGTCTACTGTATAGGAGGCTGGGTCTTTCTTGAAAAGCTCCCCGCATGGAAACGCCAAGCCTATATCTCCGCGGAACGATTTACCGCACGATTTAAAGACACCGTTATTTGCGTAAATCCTAGCGATACGACACTCGCACTCAAACTTGGTATCAAGCCAAAAAAGCACGTAATCACGATTCCGAATGGCATCGATCTAGCTCTATTCGAATCCCAACAGCTATCACGAGAACAAGCTCGATCACAACTCGGACTAACACCCGACGTATACATGATCGGCAGCGTCTCAAACTTTTACGCACCAAAAAATATTCCAGGCTACCTTGATACAATCCGCTCAGTCATCGACCAAAATCCAAATCTCCACTTTGT
Organism: Candidatus Uhrbacteria bacterium; assembly: GCA_903918235.1. Lineage (GTDB taxonomy): Bacteria > Patescibacteriota > Patescibacteriia > 2-12-FULL-60-25 > 2-12-FULL-60-25 > CAIXDN01. The sequence continues at coordinate 2,823 of CAIXDN010000079.1, read as the reverse complement.
GATCATTGGCGACGGTCCAGAACGCGATCTGATTGAAAAACGAATCACCGATCTTAACATTCAAAACTCGATCACGCTCCTTGGAGAGCAAGACCATGCCTCAAGATTTCTAAAAGCATTTGATCTCTTTGTGCTTCCTTCCACAAAAGAAGGAATGCCATTTGCGCTCCTAGAAGCCATGTCGGCGAGCCTCCCCTGCATCTCAACCAATGTTGGTGCAGCAAAATGGATGCTAGAAAACAACGCAGGGATCATCGTGGCGCCATCAGATGCGATAGCGCTTGGGAAAGCAATCCTTTTACTCTCAAACGATAAAACACAATCCACAACTCTCGGTACAAACGCAAAGGAAGCGGTAAAAAACCGCTTCCCTCTAGAAAAAACCCTTTCAGAAAATGCTTCCGCGCTCCTCGACTAGCGACGTAACCCGCTATAAGTTGCCGTTACAACAGAAGTTGTACCCGCTGTGGTTGCTGGAGGCACAGAATCTGGAAATGACGTAACAACAGGAGTTCCGATTGTGTGCTCTATAAGTTTTTTAAGCGCATCTGGCGTCGTAGGGTCTATCGCTGTAGCTGCGACGAGCATCAACTGCGCCAACTCATCCTTCTTTGTCGATTGCAGCTTATAAATAAGCTGAGCATAAATTGGGCCATTCGCCACCGGGTATTCAGTACCTAACTTAGAGATAAACATTTTCATACCCTCATCATCCTGACGGATCATTAATGAGTCCGCAACAACAACAAGCTCACGAGGACTTTGCAAAACATATGGATAGGTCGCATTCAACGCTTTACGAATGTTTTCCGCACCCGCTGCCAACTCATTCTTATCATAGATCGATGTGATTCCTAGATTCCAATATCCTTCTCCAAAATCTGGATCAAAATCAATAACCGATCTGAACACATCAAGGGCCGGTTCAACATTACCTGACAATAAATAAAGTCGTGCCAAACCATAGTGCAGTTGCTGACGTTTTGGACTTGTTTCAATCGCCGACTTGTACATACGCTCTGACTCCTGGGATTCCGATGAAATTAGTGTCATCGCCTCTTGTTCAAGCCGAGCAAGAATAAATCTTGGATGCGTATTTCTAGGATGGCGATCAATCTCTTCAAGCGAAAGCTTCTTCGCGAGCTCATAAAGGTCTTTCCAGTTTGGGACCTGCTGAGCTGTACCAGAAGAAAGCAACGAGATCATATTCCGAGACAACAAAAATGATTGCTCATCTAAATATGGCGTCCACGTTTGAGATGCCTCTAGAGCAAGTTTATAAGAAACTTGTGGATTAACGTTAAAGTAGGCATTAGCTTCCAATGATTTTTTAGAAATCAAAAATGGATTGACGGAAGTTCGCATGACAATGAAACCCATGATAAGTGTTAAAACAATATATCCCGTCCAAGGCGCTTGCATGCTACCAACCTCTTTATGCCTTTCCGCTATAGCTTCTTTCTCTCCAATGAATTCACCCTTTGTCGCAGCAATAATAAGAGCAAACAACAAAAAGCTCATCGAGAATCCAGCAGGATGATCAAACACAAACAAGTTCTGAACAAAATACGCAACTGGTAAAGAAAACAAAATAGCAGCAATCGGCAAATCAATCCACTTCTTGCGATAGGCGTGCATCGTGGAGTAAAAAATCGCAACATAGATCCCCATAAACGTCAGGAATCCAAAAATTCCTGTCATGGAAAGAACGTCTAGTACCGTATTATGCGCTCGATCAAACCAGGTCTCATAAGAACCAAAACGCAAAGACAGCGGATTGAATTTGAGGTTAAACAAAATATGGAAGTTATCAAAACCCCAGCCCGTTAATGGACGCTCCAAAAACCCATTCCAAGCGATTTTCCAAGCAATCAGACGAGTGGTTACCGTACTAGAAAAATCAAACAATCGCGCAAGTGGAGAGTGTTGAATAAACGCCAATCCACGATTGAGATACATAACTCCGTATCCAAGAAAACTAAACAAAGCAAACCCTAGAACCCCATAGCGTAGCTTTTTATTATGAGTAAAAAGTGCAACATAGAGAGCAAAAGCAACCATTCCTGCCGCCAACCCAACAAGCGCACCACGTGACTGTGCAAGAATAAAAGCGATAATATCTACTCCAAGAATAATGCCATAAGAAATACGCCAATTTCTATGTGCATTCTTCCAATAAAGCAGCGCTAAGAAAAAGAAATTAAAGATCTGATAAGCCGCCATGTAGATCGGGTTATCCAACAGACCGCCAACACGCTCCCCTGCAGGAAACAGCAACAAATTTGGATTCAATCGTTGCAAGATCGCTACGATAGCCATGATTGCGGAAAGAAAAACCTGAAAATGCAAAAGCTTTTTCCATTGATCCCAACTCTTCACAAGACCAACTGCCATCGTCATCCAGACAAAGAAATGTATAACGGAAAACAATCCATTCATGCGCTCCTGGTTCCCCCACCAAGCACGAGACGGATCAACCGCAAAAACAACAGAAAGCGCAATCGCAACAAAGTAAGCTAAAATTGCAAAATACAAAACATGCTTCTTAGGTCGATACGATGGCTCCATCCACGCAAGCGCCAAATACGCCGGAAACGTCATTCCTACAAGCACCTGAAAGAAAATCAACTTAGCAAAAACAAAGGGAAAAATCACCACCGGAATAAACATCAGCGGCAACAGCAATCCTCCGTAAATCCCCAAAAAGCAAATCGCCTTAAAAAACTTAATAGCTTGAGTTCGATTCATAATACGCAAAAGCATAACACAAACGCACGATTCGCCCATAACCCACCCCTGCCCCTCCCTTCTACGAAGGAGGGG
>CAIXDN010000078.1 GCA_903918235.1 Candidatus Uhrbacteria bacterium | reverse complement strand
CGATTGCAGAAATGTTTGGGAAAAACCTTGGTATTATGCATGGAAGTGGATTGGTGCATCAATATTTGCATATGGGGAATCTTTCTTTGGCTGGGGAGATTATTGATTTGGATTCTGTACAAAAATTGGTGCTGGCTGTTCCGTTTCGAGGCAAATCAGAAAATAAAGATGCTTGGTTAGAAAAGACACGTGCAGAAAATAATCCTTCATTTTTTCAGGAAACGGACAAGGGTTGTGCTTTCGTGAATCCGGAAATTGGAGGATTTGTGAAGCCGGATCCTCGATTTGGATTACCAAAAGCCGTGACAAAAGATTTTCGAGATTTGTGTTTTTCTTTGCGAATGATTGGAAAAAACATGTCTGTATCTGTTAAAGCAAGGCAGATAATGGCGGAGAAACTTGTTGCTGGTTACGTGGACGGTTTGGGATTAGAGGACTCTTGGAAGGTGATCGGCGTTGGTCGAGAAAGATTGTTGGAAGTTGTGTATGAAATTGCGGATGAGGTTGTTGCAAAGGGGCAGTCAATGCCGAGGATTCTTGATGATGAGGAGACGTGATAGAATGGTTGCATGCCCGAATTTCAGGTAAATCCTTTTGTTGTACCTAAAGCTCCTTTAAAGGGAAAGGACGGAAAACCTTTACCAGAGAAGCACGCTAAAAATACTGAAGAGATTCGGAAAAAGTTAGAATTGGCGCAACAGGCACGCAAGGCTGATGCGATGTATAAGGAAAAAGAGAGGCTTTTGCAGGAAGTGAATTTACCTGGATTGGTTAAGGCAGTTTTGGATCCAGTGCGCAGAAAAGAGTTAGGCGTGATCCCGGAATCTTCCGTGAAAAAGTTGATGGAGTATTTGGTTGAGCAGGCTCGGCCGGATGATGCGCTTGAAGTTTATATTTTGTCGGAAAAGCGTTTTCCGTTAGATGCAAAATTTGAACATGCGGTACAAAGAAGATATGCGCAAGTATTAGAACGGTGGAATCCAAAAAATCAGAAATATTTTCCGCATGAAGCGATGAGTGTCGAGGTTAGGGTTTTTGGTTATCGTCCTGATTATGTTGGGCAATTACGCCCGGTGGTTCAATCGGGTTATGCGAAGTTTTTTCGAGCAGCCGTTCAAAATCAAATGCATGCGCAAACGGTGAATCATACGATATTTCATGAAACTCAAGTTCCACCGGAGGTTGATAGCACGGGGCCTATGGCAGAATGGTTTGGTGAGCGTGTAGAGGCGAGACTTCAACCGGGAGGATGGCGTGGAACGGCTGGTCCGGAAGGTCAAATACGAGGACTTATCAACGAATTTGGTTTACAGGTACGTTCTTATGAAGGTGCAAGAAAAACAGTGATTGAGCGACTGTATATTCCTACGTTGCGTGATTTGCGTTCTCGAGGAGAGGTGAATCAAGGTTTTGGTGCATTCGCAGAAACGATACATGTTCGTGATCTCACACAAATTGTGCCGTCTTTTGAAAGGGATGAGGCGTTTCGTGATGTGATGATGAGTGAGATTAAGAATAGTTTGAGCTTAGAGTATCCGGAACAATTTAATGCTTTACGATCAGGTATTGAGAGGCTTGGTAGTGTTATTCCTCTGCAAGAATTGAAAGAGACGGTTCAGTTGGTGTATCGAAAAAAATTAGATAAGGATACTCCTGATGAATATTCGTTGAGGGCGTTTAGAGATGCGACGAACATTCCGTTGGAGTTTGTTGATAAAGAAAAGAAATGTTTTATGAAGGCGGCGGGGCGCTTATTACGAAAGGGTGAAGCTGGTCGTTTTCAGGAGCTGTTGGAGGCTTTGGAGCCTGCTGATCGTTTTGGATATGAAAAGTTCCAACATCGACATGATGTTACTGCGGGATATGAAGCGGCAATTCGAGATACGAATAATTATGCTTTTGATCATTTGCAGGAGCTTGAGATCGTTGAACCTGATTCTGCGAAATTAGCGCCGTTGATCCAGAAACAGGTTTTAGAATGTATTACTCGTGCGAATACTGGCGGAACGGAAGAACTGGAAGCGATTGCGGAGCGTCTTGGCGTTACGATCGATTGGAAGAGTTATGAGCCGGTATTGAGAAAGCGATACAAGCAATGGATTTGCGAGCATAATTCCGATTCTTTGCGATTTTTTACGCGTAAGTCAGGTATTTTACCTGATTATAAAGGTGAATTGTTTGGATTGGTTCAGGCTGGTTATGGGGCGATGATTAAAAAATCAGATGTGCGCTTGGACGGTACGATATTTAATAGCATGGTTATTGAGACAGGTGTTGATCCGGATTTTTCTGGTGTACTTAAGTCGTCGCTCAATAAGAGATGGAGTCAATTGTTAACACATGGAAGCGAATCGTTTAACTGCGCGTCTCCAAAAGGACTGTTTGCGCGTGAGTCAGAGTTAACCGGCGTGCGTCCGGATTATGCGGGTGAACTTTATGAAGCGGTGCAAAAGGCTTATGTTTTGGCAGCAAAAAGAGGCGACTGGCTTCATATCCGACAAGGTCAGGTTTATACGCAAGTGCCTGTGGAGAAGGATTTGATTGCGCAACAGGCGATACGTTATATTGAGACAAATCTTAGTGACATCTATAGTGGATATAGTACGGACTCAGATCGTATCGTGCAGGAGGTTTCCGGTATTCACCTTTTAGATGAGCGTGTTTCTTGGAAAGACGCGACCCCGGATTTTTATCGGGGTGGTATTGATAAGCTGATTAGTGACGACCCAAAACTTCAAACGAAGATTTTGGAGCGTGCTCGTCGCGAGGTTCCTGAATGTTTACACGGACTCGTCCGTGAAAGGTTATTTATTGATGCGATTGACTTGATATCAAAATATAAGGCTCGGATCTCGCCCGAGGTATTGTCTGAGTTGCTTGCACAGGAATTAGCGGGAGGTGCTCTTTCTCCGGAGGTGATTCGACTTTTTGTTTTGAATAAACAGAAGATGGAAGTGACGGCATCACAATTAGAAGTATTGATGGAGACGCAACAGCCTCGTGAATTGGCAATGGTGTATCGATATACATTGCCGACGGATGCAAAAAAGAAGGAAGAAGCAAAAGCTGTTTTTGAAAAGTCGGGAGATTGGAAAATGATGATGTCGGAATTGTTAGATATGAAGGGACCGGCGGATAAACCGGAGTTTTGTCCTTGGAAACAGGAGATGACGCCGCTTTTAGAGGGGTTGTATGGTTCAGCAGGTATTAATGATATGGATCATTATCGTCCTTCGACAAGAGGTAAATTTGATGAAAAGGATGCGGTTTCACATCGAGGGTTGTTGGAGTTTGTGAAACGTTTTGGGATGAAGAATCTTCCGTTGTTGGCAGAAACGGTTATTTTATTACAGGGATTAAAAGAGCATGGAATATTTGAGCGTTCTCCGGAAGCATTAAAGAAATTTTGGCAGACGCATCCACATGCTGATTCGAATCTTGATTGGCGATGGAGGCATATTATGCCGGAAGATGTGGATACGATTCTAGGTGAAATCGAGCAGAGGATGGAAGCGATCAAGAAAGAAATTTTAGAGGATCGTGTTCCGACAAGTTTTGAAAGTTCGCCTTTGGATATGGAGTTGTTTAATGCGATTGTGGTGCGTGGAGAATCGTATGGAAGTATGGAGAATCGCCAGCAATTAATTCAGCAGTGGCGTACATCGGCGGAACTTGCTCAGCGCGAGGGTAGACCGGAGTCGGTGAAAGTGCCTGCGGGTTATGTGCCGATGACGATGGATGTTGCTTATTTTTCCGGTGGAGATGGTATTGAGGCGATGATGCGTAAGGCTGAGCAAGAAGCGGGGGATGAAGATGCGATGGAAGTGCGTGAGAAAAAGTTGAAAATCTTGCGCGATAAACTTGAGGCGGTACAAAATAAAGAACCGTATGTGAAATTCGTGAAGCCGTTGACGGAGATGTTTTTGCTACCTGCCGCTGCTGAGACGGATTGGGTTTCGCAATTGAAAGAACGAGAAGCGCTTGTTGAAAAGGCTCGTGAACGTTTACGAAAGGCTGTTGAAACGGAAGGGAATAATCTTTCACCGGGCAAGAAAATGGGTATGGAGCGGGCGATTGCTAAAGAGCGAGAGCGTGTAGAAAAATTAGTAAAGTTTATAAAACACAGACATGATAATACTACTGAAATCTATTTGGAACATGAAATAGATAGGTTGACGCAGGAACTTTATGATAAGAGCGCTGAATGGGATGAGAAGAAAAATTTAGATATTGCGCCTGAAGATCAAGAGAAATATCAAAGTCAGCGTTCTGCGTTTGAAGGTTGGTACAAGCAACAAGAACGAGTTATTGCGCGTATTGTTGGATTGAACAATAAAGACGTGTTTCAGTTTCAGTTTGAGGTTTTACGTTTGGCTTTTGGTGAGGATTTGATGGAGGTTGCTGGTCAAGATGTTCATCGTTTGATGGCAAATTTAGTGAAACGTGAAGCGGCAGGACATGTGAATGTGTTAAAAAATGCTGTGTTGGAATCTTCAGGTGTTGTGACGTCTCATGCTCGAGAGGCGCTTGCACGTTTGTATGAAGATGAGCTTCTTCCGCACTTTTTGGATTCAAAGAATTTTCATGCCAAGGAACGTGCAGTTCCGTTTTCTCCGGAATTGCAGAATCTATTGGAATCAACATTTAAGACGACGCAAATTCGCAAGCGTTTGATGGATGAAGTGAGTTATCAGCATCGATTTGGAAAGGCTTCAGAAAAGGCGCCAAAGCATCCATTTTTTGATGTGTTATTTGAGGCGCGACATTTGGAGAGTCAGATTGAAGCCATAGAACATCCGGAAAAAGCTCAGAAAAAAACGCGTGAGAGTCGTCAGGTGACTTTTTATCCTTCGCATGGTTTGACGCGTATTTTTGCCGGAGACATTGCAAATGCTTGCTATGATAAGTTGCGAACTGAATTAGCGAGTAACGGTTATCAAAATTTGAATGCGATTACGATGGCTACGACAGAAGGCAAGGACACGCATATTCTGGGAAACTTTTTGCTGATTGAATCAAAGGATGTTGAAGGAAGATCGACGATTATTATTCGTGCATTAAATCCAACACAGACTTCAATCAAAGAAGGAATGGACTCAGCGGATCTTGTGGAGCGGGCGATTGAATATGCTACGGAAATCGCGAAGAATCGGAATATTGATCGTGTTTTGATGTGTATGGATGATCATCGTGGAGGGCACGCTTCTAATGTGCAGGAAGTTTATGATGCGATGTCGGCGTATACAAAAAAGAAGTCATTGCCGATTGCTGGCGCTTTGCAGTATTCAAAAGACACGAGCTTTAATGGATATCCAATTTATCT
>CAIXDN010000077.1 GCA_903918235.1 Candidatus Uhrbacteria bacterium | reverse complement strand
TCGATAATCGCGTCTAACTTGTCATTGATCTCCTTGAGCTGAGCCGAGACATTGCTATCTGGTGCGCTAGGACGATCTGGACGCTCAAAACGCTCAGGGCGCTCGGAACGCATTGGACGGTCGCCACCAAAGCTTGGTCGGTCGGAAGGTCCTTCCTTTACAAAACAGTTGCTACACATGACCGGCTTGCGGCCATTTGGTTTAAACGGAACTTCACAATTGTTGCCACAAGCGGCACAAACTGCTGGAAACATAGGCTTCCAATCACTTCCTCCGCGTGCTCCTGCCCCACTCTTAAAACCTGGCTTATAAGGAGCCTTATCTCCAAAGCGCTTCTTCTTGAAATCATTATTATACATAACTGAGCAAGAATACTCTTTTTTATAATAAAGTCAACCCCCTTCCCATTCAGAGCCTAAACTCGCCCAAACTGAGATTCTCGGTTAAAATAGTGGTATATGAAGAGTCAAAATACCCAATACGATGCGATCGTAATTGGCTCCGGAATTGGGGGACTTTCTGTGGCCTCGATCCTCGCAAAATCAGGAAAATCAGTCCTGGTTCTTGAGCGGCACTATATGATCGGTGGTTATACGCACGCATTTCAACGCAAAGGATTTTCCTGGGATGTAGGCCTACACTATGTCGGCGACGTCCATATTCCAGGAACGATGATCAATAAAGTATTTCGCTACATCACAAATGAGCAACTTCAATGGAAAGCACTGGACGCTCACTATGATCGTGCTGTTTTTGGCAATGAAGAATTCGCCTTCATTCAAGGACGTGAACCATTAAAAAAATCCCTCAAAGCCTATTTCCCAGATCCGGAAAGCCATGCTTCTATCGATGCCTATTTTCAATTACTAGAAAAAGCCAGTCGTGCAGGAATGTCATTTTTTATTGGAAAAATCCTCCCTCCATTTCTTTCAAGTACCATTGGTCATTTTCTCCGTAAAAACGTCCTTCGTTATTCTGATAAAACAACCTTAGAAACCCTACGATCAATCACAAACAATGAAAAATTGATTGGCATTCTAACAGCACAATACGGAGACTACGGACTTCCACCAAATACAAGCAGTTTTTTCATGCATGCAATGCTAGCAAATCACTACATGGAAGGAGCAGGCTACCCAATCGGCGGTGCAAGCAATCTCGCCAAAACAATCGTCCCTGTTATTGAAGAACACGGTGGAACTGTTCGCATCAATGCAGAAGTAAAAGAAGTTATAATAAAAAATAATACTGCGATCGGGGTAGAACTGATAAATGGAGAGAAAATCTACGCAACAAATATTATTAGTGATGCCGGTATCTACAATAGCTTTTCAAAACTTCTGCCGACAAAAACACAAAAGGAGCATCAACTAAAAGACAAACTAAAAAATCTTGAACCATCCGCAGCGCATGTCGGTCTCTACTTAGGATTAAAAGGATCAACAAAAGAACTTCATCTCCCAGCCTGCAACTACTGGATTTTTCCAGCAGAATATAATCACGAATTAAATCAAAAGCGCTATAAGAACTTTGATAGTGAACTCCCAGTAACATACCTCTCATTTCCATCAGCAAAAGATCCAGAATGGCAAAAAAACCATCCAGAAAAATCCTTGGCAGAAGCGGTAATCATCATCCCGTATGCGTGGTTTACCGAATGGGAAAAGACTTCGTGGAAAAAGCGTGGCGCGGATTACGAGCAACTCAAACAACGACTCGCCGATCAAATGCTAGAAGTCATTTATCGCGTCAAGCCCGAGATAAAAGGCAAGATAGAATACATGGAGGTCTCTACACCGCTAACAACAAAACAGTTCTCCAATCATCAACATGGAGAAATCTACGGAGCCGCATTCACACCAAAGCGCTTCCGACAACCATTCTTAACGCCACGTACGCCAGTAAAAAACTTCTACCTTACCGGACAGGACGCTTCCGCAACAGGGATCACCGGAAGCACGATGGGTGGCGTTCTTTGTGCAACCGTTATCTTGAAAAAGAATGTCTTTTCACTTATTGAACGCTCCATCAAATGAAACAAGACAAAGACATCCGTATCGGTATCATCGGAGCCGGTCCGGCAGGCTTAACGGCCGCTGAAGCATTAATAAATCGTGGATACAAGCACGTTACTATTTTAGAAAAGCAAACAACCGCCGGAGGAAAATGCCGTTCATTTGAGTACGATGGAAGGTCCTATGAACTCGGCGCTGGTATCATTTCCATAAACAACCAAACCGTTGCAAGTCTGATAAAAAAATACAACATCAAAACACAATCCATCGACTTCTCAAGACCAAGCCTCTTGATTGATGGACACACCTACCGCGCACTTCCAGTACCAACAACGACACAAAAAATTCAACAACTCTATCAAGGCCTCAAATACATCGCTCTCATTCGTAAGTACAAACGTATTCAAGAGCCAGGATTCACAAAAGTCCATTCAGATCTCTGCGCCCCCTTCACTCACTGGGCAAAACAACACAACGCCACAGTACTGATAAAAGAATTTTCAAAATTCTTTACTGGATTCGGATACGATTTTCTAGAAAGCGTACCGGCAGCATACGCACTAAAATATTTTTCGCCAGCAACACTCTTCGCCTTTCTCCGCGGAAAAGTCTACACCTTTCCTAATGGAATCCAACATCTCTGGACCGAGGTCGCTAAACATCATGATGTACGGTACAACATGAAAATCCAGCATATCAAAAGAGACAGCACAATTCATATCACCACAGAACACGCGCTATTTGAATGTGATAAACTCATTGTCACATCTCCTCTTGATGAAGCCCTCAAGTTTATTGATGCGTCTACCGAGGAACAAGAGCTCTTCTCCAACATTCAATATTGCGATTATTCTGTAACAACGTGCCACATCACCAACTTCCCAAAACACGAAGCAGGCTATCTCCCAGATAATTTTCACGCATCAAGAAAAGGCCAACCAATCTTCTGGTATCACCGCTACGCAGAGACAGATCTCTACAACTTCTATACGCTCTCCGACGCATCAATATCAGACGACACGATCCAACAAAACATCAACAGTCTCATCAAAGCCTTAGGAGGAAACGTAAAAAAATCCGAACCAATCCTCCACTGGAAATATTTCCCCCACGTCACCGGTGAACAAATGCAAAACGGCTACTACGACCGCCTCGAAAAACTCCAATCGCAAAACAATACCTACTACGCTGGCGAACTCCACAATTTCAGTATGATTGAGCAAAGCGCCGCATACGCAAAAGATCTCGTGGAACGATATTTTTAATATCGATTCTTATGTCTATACAAGATGTGTTAGCAAACAAAATAGTACTTCTCTGCATTGCTATAACCTCGCTCCTATTCGCGTCAACATTTCTTATTATTTCCGTAAGGGACCATACCGTTCTCACGAGCACCGTGCCATCGTCACCACCAATCACCGCCCCAATTCATACAAGAGATAATCCTTCTTTTGAATCAACATCTTCGGCAGAACTCGGCTTATTAGCTGCGTCATCCTCAGAAAACGTTCTTCCAAACGCCCCATCACCAACGAGCACAACATTCGCAACGACAACGCAGTACGTCGTCATCGCTTTTGATGGTTCGCGATCTTTTGAGATGTGGAAACAAACACGCGATTTTGCAAAGATGATGGAGGCTCGCAACGCACCGATTCACTTCACCTATTTCATCAACACAGTCTATTTGCTCGCATCTCAGCACAGAATGATGTATCTCCCCCCTCAACATGCAACAGGAACATCTCCAATTGGTTTCGCTGCGACGGAACGCGAAGTTGCAGATCGCTTAGAACGAATGAACGGAGCATTAAACGAAGGACATGAAATCGGCTGCCACATGACAGGACACTACAGCGGAGCAACCTGGTCACAAAAAGAATGGGAACAAGAGTTTCAAAGTTTTTTTGATATCGTAAACAATGTCTCAACAATCAACCATCTAGAAAAAGAACCTCCAAATCGCAGTAAGCTCCTCCTTCCACCAGAAGGAATAATCGGATTCCGCGCACCGGAACTTGGCGTGAACACAAATCTCTGGCCGGCTCTCCAAAAATACGGACTTCGATACGATACGAGTCTCACCGGAAAACCGGGCACCTGGCCCGCAAAGCTCCCAAGTGGATTATGGGAATTTCCACTCCAAAAAATTCCATTCGCCGGATCAACAACAAGCTCAGTACTTTCAATGGATTACAACTTCTACTTCAAACAATCAAAAGCAATCGACAATGCAAAACGCGATACGCCACTATGGAGTGAATACTATACACAAGTTCTGACATCGTATCGTGATTATTTTGAAAAAAGCTACAAAGGAAATCGAGCACCCATCTACATCGGCCACCACTTCTCACTTTGGAACGACGGTGTCTACTGGGATGCCTTAAAACAATTCGCCTATGAAACATGCGGTCGTCCAGAGGTAAAATGCGTCACCTTTAAAGAGGCAATGCAGGCCATGAGCACAGAAAAATAGAACGTAAAAACCACATCATTAGATGTGGTTTTTACATGGCTCCGAGGCTGGGATTCGAACCCAGGACCAATGGATTAACAGTCCACTGCTCTACCGCTGAGCTACCTCGGAACGCGAGTGGGATAATACCAACCGAAGCTAAAGGACGCAAGTCCTTCAAATAACTTACCAACAACTTGCCAGAAAGAGCAGAAACTGTTATAATAAAGCCCTTTTTAACCTATGGAACACGGTAACGTAATCATACGCTTCAACAGAGTAAGTTTCGCCTACGATGAAGACCATCCAATCCTGGACGAGGTCAACTTTTCCGTACGCGAAAATGCAAAGGTCGCTTTAATGGGCCAGAATGGCGCTGGAAAGAGCTCGATCTTTAAGTTACTCACCGGCGTGATGAAGCCACAAGAAGGTGAAGTTCATATCGAGAAAGGCGCAAAGGTCGCCATCGGTCTCCAGGTTATGGAACGTGAGCGCATGAATGAAACCGTTCTTGAATTTTTTGCACGCGCCTTTGAAGAGCGACCTTACAACATTGATAAGCTTATAAAAAACGTTTTAGAAACCGTAAGCCTCACAACGCCACTTGATAAAGTAATCCGCGACTTTTCCGGTGGCCAGCAAGCCCGCCTTCTCCTCGCCTACGCGCTCATTCAAGAGCCAGATATTTTATTACTCGATGAGCCAACCAAC
>CAIXDN010000076.1 GCA_903918235.1 Candidatus Uhrbacteria bacterium | reverse complement strand
GCCCTCGATGTGAGGGCTTTGATTCTTACTCGACTTTTAGGTTAATGCGATCTTTGAGCGATGGAATTGAGTCGATCCAGCTTGGTTGGATCTTGATTTGTACGGAGTCGACGCCATCGATGGCGCGGAGGGCGGTTTCTGCTTCGGCTTTGCTCTTTCCAGCGACCACGGAGGTTTGAAGGAGAGAGCTTGTTGGGCTGAGGCGATAGGCGGCGTCGGCGGAGACTCGGATTGAGGCGATGCCTTGTGCGACGTCTGATGATTCCAATGAGTACGTGATGGCACCGCTTTCAAATGGGAGGAATTCTCTCCCCTCTGGAACACGCTCGCGCAATCGTGAGCGGACCAAGGTTTGCATGTCTTCTTTTCCGTAGTAGACCGCGGTGACGTCGAGCTTGATGGAGGCGAGGAAATTCTCGGCGATATCGCCTGGGCGAACCATGAACTTTCTATCGACCACTTTTACAACGTAGACGACTTCCATGTTTGATATGTCGCCCACTTCTCCGGCGAGAGATTTCATCGCTTGGCTCAAAACGGCATCCGTGAGTGACTTCTCTGCTCGATCAAGATCATTCTGTGTGACAGGCTTGCCGGCTTTTGGTTTTGTTGTTGGTGATGTTGGGACGGCGACTGGCTTTGGCGCGGCTACGGGTTTTGGCGCTGTTGCCGATGTCTGAGGTACTGCTGTGAACGTGGCATCAGACTCTCCGTAGATAAATGTCTGTAGATCAATATAGAGTCCCGGGATTGTGAACTTCTGTGGGCCGGTGAGTACATACTGACTTCCTGGCTTGTCTGCGTAAACACCGACGCTTACTTCACTACCCGGAGGGATAATAACCTGAGAATCAATGCGGTAGAGCTTATTATCTGATGTAAGCAAGCGTGTAGTTTTTACCAAGGTTTGTGGTTTTGAGTATTTGTTTGAGATGCGAACTGTTCCTTTTGCTACGAGCGTCTCATCAATAGCCGGTGACGGCGTAGGCGCTGGCGCAGGCGCAAGGATTACTGCGGGTTCAGGCGTCTTTGATGGATCTGATGATTCGCCAGCTACTCCGAGAACTGCAAACTCTTGAACTTTTTCAAACGCGCCTTGAACAACGTGTCCAGGAATCTGACCAGATTTTGGAGTTTTTGCGACTTCAACGACGCCATCAAGACGGACTGTGTCGCGTTTTACCTTTACAAGAATCTCTGCTTTTACGGAGGTTAGCCAAAGAACGGCTAATACAATAATCACCGTTAATGCAATAAATGTGTAGGCAATACGACGATAAATGCTTGGTTGGGATATCGTCGGAAAAGACGGAGCATTGATATGCACGGAACCGGGGCGACGACGTTGCAAATTCATAGAGGGAGAATGAGCTAAGTATACCACAAATCACGCATGTTTAGCTCGTTGGGTTGAGGATGCGTTCTTTTAAGCTCAAAATTTCTTGAATTTGATTTTGAAGTTCCGCTACTTTGTCTTCTAAATGCGCCTTCTCCCCTTCTGTCTTTTTCATCTGCGCTTCTAGAACAGTTACATGATGTTGCAGACCTTCAATCTGCTGTTCAAAATAGAGCTCGCGTACACGCTCATCGATGCGTTGATCGACAGAATCTTGATATGTTTCTTTCTTTGCTCCTTTGATTTTTATTTGGTCGATGACAAATTTTAGTACACGTTCTTCCGGAAATTCCGTGTCTTTGTATAACTCATCAATCAGCGCCTGGCCGGCGGCGCCAAAAATTGCTTTTTGCGAGTATTTGAGAAGTTGGTCATAGCGCGAGAAGTCACCAGATACTACCGCCGCTCTTTTTTCTTCTGCGAGGAGGTTTATGCGGTTTAATCCTTTTTGAATCTCGAGCTGCTTATCCGCAAAACGCATTGCGTATTCCGCAAGCATGTTGCGCTCTTCTTTTGATCCCGGCTCCGCATGCATCGGTACGTTGTTTTCTTTTACCAGAGTCCGCATGCCTTCAAGATCCAATGGACCAAGCGATCCAAAGTTAAACGATAACTTTTGCTTATAGAACGCTCCAAGCGCCTTTTCACCTTGCAGAGGAATTGGCGCAGCGTTCAATTGACGGTCCATTAACATTTCTTTTACTCGCTCTGCGGCATCCGGACCGCCGCCGGAAATCGCAAAAGCAAACTCATCTCCACCAACGCGGTATGCTTCTACATGTATCCCCTCTTTTGAGGCCTCTGCGGCAATTCCGTCCAGCATTTCTGCCGCTTTTTGAATGGCGACATTTCCCGTCGTGCTATTTCCTTCTTTATCAAAATATTTTAAGAATGCTAGGTCAATATAGATCGTGCTAATTTTTTTTCCGGTTTCCAATCCCGTTTCCAATTGATGAAATACACGTCCACGCGTTGCGAGTCCGGTGAGCGGATCACGCTCTGCGCTTTCGATCTCGGCATCAAGCTCCGCAAGCTCGCTGTCACGCGGATCAGAGCCTGCTGTTTTTACCGCTTCTGCATGCGCTCGCTTTTCTTTTACTAATGCAAACCCGCGTGTTGGCTTTGGTGGTTCAAAGCCTTCTTGTGTACGTTCTGCATCCGATATCTCTGTACTCTTTGCTTCATATTGAGAAAACTCGCTCATGGAAAGCGTGTGTTTTGCCGCGTATTCACCCAATGTTCTGTCGATTCCGCGTTGAGTATCACGTCTACTCGCATACTGACGACGCGCTTCTTGCGCCGAGAGATGATGCTTTGCCTCCGGATCCGATTCCTTAAAACGTGCAACGAATGTTTTATATTCAAGCGCTTCTTTATCACCCGGTTCACGAAACAATTCTCCTAAAACTTTCTTTTGATATTTATTATAATACTCTTCCGCTTTTTCCGGAGCGCTACTCATCATCTCCTGCATGCGATGCATTCTGCTGTCGACTTTTTGTCGATCGTTTTGTTGCTGTAATAATTCTTTCACGACGCCAATCGACATGCCTTCTGGCTTTTCATCGGAAAAAAATTCCTGACGCTCGGACGGTTTTAATCGATTGATAATCTCAATCATGTCTGCACGACTTACAGAACTCGCTTCAATCGGCGCACGCTCACCAGAACCGATGACTTTTGTCAGATCCACTTCTCCACATAGAGCATGTGTTAGTTTTTTTACCGTTTCACGATTGACGTTCTTTAGACAAATACTAAAGTCGTTCCCTGCCGTTCTGTAAACATCAAATTGATCATCTTTCAGAACCTTGCGGAGATTGTCACGAATTCCGGCGGCGGCAGCTTCCAGAGCTTTGTCGCCGCTCGAGTGGTCACCGATGGCATTCACACGATCAAGCTCGCCCATGTTTACCATGAGATAATGCGTTGTTGCGTCTTCCGGGTTTACCGGGAGCTTTCCGTCGGGACCGGCTTCTAGACCGCGCTTCAAAAAATCCTCTTGCAAATCACGAGCAAAATACTCCCCTTTCCAAGAGCCGGTATTGTCGTGTTGAGCGTCGGCGAGTTCGATGCGTTTTTCCGCGATCTGGCGCTCTTTGCTCTCCTCTGGAAGCGAATCTCTGAGAGCAACTAGCTCAGAACGGGAACGATCGCGAGGGCGCGATACCTCCATCTTTTCTTTGCGTTTTTCACCATTCATATGTGGCAAAGAATAGCATAAAATCATAAATGCCCAGTACCTTTCGGTACTGGGCATTGCGTGTTCAGTATTGAGCTTATAGTAGCTTTGCGATATCCGACGTAGTCGGAATCGGCAGCTGTTTTAGCGTAGGAATGAGCTCAATGGCGACTTTGGCGGCCATATCAGGAAGCTCTTTAAGCTCGGCTGGGCTCCAAAGCTTGATAAGCGGAAGGCTCTGCGCCTTGAGCTCGATGTTGATTGCTGTCGTCACTTTCAGAAGATAGACTTCCGGAAGGATCAATCCTTTTGGGATCTTGCAGAACAGCTCATATGCCTGCTCACCGAGGGACATCTGGTTATCCATATCGACTCCCATGTATAGAGGTAACCATGAAAATAATATTTTGTCAATCCCTATGGCTTCCTCACCACACCTTTTCCTTCTGCTGAAGCGTCATCTTTTAAGTCGGTGGAGAGGGCGGGTTTGGCGCGGATGACGGGTTCGCTGACGGAGGCGTCGGTGGCGGTGAGTTTGGTCTCGCCTAGGAGACGTGCGAAACGGCCAATATCTAGGTCGGCGGGAGTGAGAGAGACATCAAAATTAGCGGAGAGCGTGCCAATGTCTTCTGGCATGCGGTTTAACTTCCATCGGACAATACGCGTCTCTTCTTCATAGGATATTTCTCCTGCATCTGTCAGTATTTGTCCGGTCCAGG
Source organism: Candidatus Uhrbacteria bacterium (assembly GCA_903918235.1). Lineage (GTDB taxonomy): Bacteria > Patescibacteriota > Patescibacteriia > 2-12-FULL-60-25 > 2-12-FULL-60-25 > CAIXDN01. Next base: position 8,786 of record CAIXDN010000076.1, on the reverse strand, counting down.
CCGCGTTTACCGGAAGCGTGGCGGAAACTTCTATTGATTCAAGATTGTGAAGATTTTTTTCTAATGACCACTCAATGCGATAGACCGTGGACTTCCCTGCGACCGGTGGAAGTGGCCCGGTACCAAGTGGGGCGCCTTCTTCTGTAAAGTAACGTGCAGACGATTTGACGTCCGCATCAGTACGGAAGCGAGCGTGAATAGGTGAAGCGTGCAATATGCGCTTTACCTTATCTTTTCCAACTTTTTCAATGGAGCCGGACAGATTTAATACGATCATCGCTTCCTTTGTACCACTTGTTGCTCCGAGTGATGGCAGGGTTAATTCGATTGTTCCTTCTTCTCCAGGTGCAAGCATCTCAAAATCTGGTACGACTGTTTTGTCATATTGGACCGTTTGTATGCGATGATTCGTGGTCGTTGCCCCATGCGTTGCATCTTCTAGTCCATCCCAATTTACGAGAGTTGTTCCTGTTGTCGATACGTTGTTTAATAACGAATCTACGCCAAGCGTAACCACGATGCCGCTGATTGGTTCCGGACTTACATTTTTATAGGCGATCGCAATGCGAAGTGAATCTCCTGGTTGCATCGTGCGATCGGTGTCGGAACCGTTGGCTACCATTCGCAAACTTAAGTCACCGGCGAGAACCGGAAGAATTGCTTCGCTACTATAGAGTGTCAAGAACTCTGTCCCGCGTAATTTGCCCACGCGTACCTTGAAGATTGCATCTCCTGCACTCCCAGAAACAAAGGCGCCAGTAACACCTCCCGTACTCGTTGCGCCTGGGACGAGGTTTGAGAGAACTTGCTCCCATTCCTGTGTATTTGCCGTTGGAAGAAGCGTTGTACCTGTTGATGCTGTTGGAATAAATCCTATTGGGAATTCATAGCGCGCGATCAAACCAGCTAGATCCTGATTTCCATGATTTACGAGTTCAAATGTGAATGGCACCTGATCTCCTGCAACGGTTTTTAGCGGTAAGAGTATTTGGCCATCAAGCATTGAGGCGCCATATTCTAATGACTGCGTTGCTAATGATTCTTTTGGTCTTGTCTGTCCTGATGGATGATAAATAACGATTGCCTGGAATGCACTTTTTGCGCCGAGCGCGCCGAGAAAAATTCCACGTACGGTAATCTGACCCTCTGCTGCTGGAGCCAGGATGCCAAGCTTCCAAGCCGTGCTCTGTGTCTCTGTTGGCATTGGTTCTGTGTAGGTTGATTGGAAATCTGCAGGCCATGAAAGACGGACCTCCGCATCGGAAATTGGTTGAAATGTACGGTTGCGATATTTGACGACAAAACTTTGCTCCTCGCCCAATGTTATCGATGATGGTCCTTCGATCTTTACTTCTAGACCTAAATTATCTATTTCTGCATTTGGCTGTAGCCAGAGCAGACCAAGCCATGCCACAAGCGTTGCTCCTGCACAAAAGAAGAGAAGCCAGAAAAAGAATCGAAGAACGCGATGCGACTTTGCTCGTTCAAATGTCTCAAGATTTTTTTTCTTTCCTTCTGTGAGGTAAATTTTTTCTAACCCTTTTGCAACCTCATTTCCTTTTTCCTTTTGCTCTTCACTTACTTCTTCTGAATAGGAAAAAAATGCCTTCTTCCAAGGCCGGAGTGGTGGGGGCGGTAGGCGTTTTGTCATGGCGTTTGAAGCAAACCAGCCACCACCTTATCGCTATTCCATAGCCCCTCATATCCAATCTGTTTTTGCTCGTTATTTGTCCAAGAAGCCTGCCAGGCTGCTGGGAGGTTTACCTTGGAAGAGATGGTCCTCTCAGGCTTTCCTGGCTGACTTGTGAGCTGGAGCATATAGGCGCGTTTATGTGAATTTGTCGGCTGGCCGATTCCCTCTTGTAAATGACCTGCGATTTCATCCACAGTAAATGGGAGACGATATTCAAATGTTGTAATCGCCGTCTCTCCCGGCTTAAGCTGAACCCAACCACTAAAAGCGGTACGATCAAATTCATCAGTTATCTTTGTATCACCCGGACCCACACGAGGACGCAGCTCAGCCGCTAAGACATCCGTATCTTCTGCGTCTCCCGGCATTGGTTTTTCAAATAGATCTGGTGATGGTGGGCGGAAACCGGAAGCGGAGAGCAGCTCACTCCCCTGCGGAACATAGACTCGGAGATAGGTGACATTGTTTGCGCCGTAAAATTGATCGTTCTTTTCTCCACGATGTGTACGCGTGATTGTTACTTTGTCTGTGATCGAACCGTCTAAACCAATTGTTGCTGTGTGATCGACTTTTTCATCGATGAGCAAATCTGATTTTTGTCCGCCGATGTTTGCGTTCACTATTGCGAGACTATCACCAGGAACGGATTTCAAACGACTTGACCAACCAAAGCGATCAGAAAGCGCTTGTTCTTCATCACGAGAAAACCATGCTTGAATATCTTTCTCAACAAGAGCATCTGTTCCAAGTTTCGCGATGTCCATCCACTGCTTATTCTCCGCTTTTGCGATACGATCCATTAATTTTGTCATGAGATCGCCAATGAATTTTTTTGGCTTGTTTTCTGTTTTGTCATATTCCACTTCCACAGCCAACTGAGCCTCTTCCATGAAGTTTTCTGCTGTTACTGTCTTTCCATATTCTGGCATGTCTATTGGCCCTATAATCTTTAGTAGATTTACCACGAGGCGTGCGTTTACCGCGATGACTCCATCGAGCGTTGGCTGCCCAGATTGACTCCAGAACCAATTAATTTTTTTTGCAGCGGCGGCATAATCTGGGAACCAGTTTGCATCTTGAAAGTCCCAACGATCGGCAATCAAACGCAAAGGACCAGGAGCGAGGACACGTGTTTTTAATTGATTCTTTAGATCATAAGGACCGCCACCCGGAACGGAAAGCGATTTGATATCTCCACGGTCAAGGACGACTTCTGCATACGAGCCCATAAAACCTCCTGTTGGGCGGAGTTCTGCTGGGTTTTGAAATATAACGAGATAACGGCGCTGCGATCCTTCTCCAACGGCTGCGGCAGCAAAAGCAGAAAGAACGCGCATTTCACGCAAACCGATCTGTACTTTTGTTAGCAAATTTTGTGCTTCTATTGCTTTTGAACGCACGTCACTTGGTAACACGTCCATTTTTACTTGTGCCATTGAACGGACTGCTTCATCCAACAAAGGCGCCGCTGATTCTGCATAGGTCTGCATGAGACGAATACGCTCTACGGGATAGTGCGAAGTTTGAGTTTTTGCTTTTTCTGCGCCCTTTGTCAGTATATCTGCTGCTTCTGCTGCATTTTTTCCTGCGGTAACTAAGGCTCTTGCAGAAGCATAGGCGTCGCGTGTTTGCGGCAGAGCTTGTGATGCGGCAATCGCAAGAATGTTTACGCGATTTAATGCTTGATCGCTTTCTGAGAGCGATGTGGCCGCGTCTCCCCATTCCATGGCTTTTGCTTCATCGATTGCTGAGCGGCCACTTTTCTCAATTGTTGTCCACGATGCTGAGACGGATCTTCCAAGAGAGACTGCTCCTGCTGGTAATGAGACTACCAATGCTAACCCCAAGAAACCGGCAACAACACGCCACGCAACCAATCGCGGTACAAGAACCGGTGCGCCCCATGACTGCTCTGTTCCTGTGACGACTTGCTCGATTTCTTGACGAATTTCTTCTGCAAAATCCTCTACGTGATGTTCTAATGCAACAAAACCTGATTCTTCCGGTATTGCTTCAACTTCATCTTCAATGATGTTTTCATTTACATTTACGCTTTCATTTTCGTTTACATTTTCGTTTTTTTCTTGGGCGCGAGTCTCTGTATGCTCCCAAACAATAAATGGTGCGCGTATCCGATTCCACCAGCGATAGCGCTCGTAGTACGCGGTATGCGCGTCACCTGGCGTGTATTGTTCAACATACCAATGTGGGTCTGGTTGCTCGAATCTAAGATCAGACGCGGCTGCAGCGAGCGCTGTTAATGATGCTGGCGTATTAAACGGAGCGCTCCATTTATGAATTTCTACCATCACTGGTTCATGGAGCTCCGGTTTATCGCTTCGTGTTGCACGGTTTACTGGTAAGACATGTTCGCTTGTCACGTGCTCCCCTTGGCGGATCTGAACGCGTTTTGTTTTTGATACGCGAACAACTTTTTGAACAAGCGTAATATCTAAATCGTGAATTGGATTGTGGAGCGCAACGGTTTCTTGAATGGTAGATTTTATTATTTCTGTTTCAACTTGCTGTGTCGGCATTTCTAATACAGCCTCGATAGGTTCAACTACGTTGGCGAGCTGATCTTCTAAACGCGAGCGCTCGTTCATCAAGCGCCACTCAGGTCGAAGGATCTTTGATTTTCGTTTAGCGCGCGGCATGAGAAATGATCAATTTTAGTGTGCGCTTTGCCGCGTCTTCCCATTGATGACGCTCGCGTACAGTCTGTCCTCCTCGAGCTGCTTCGGACTTTGCCTTTGGCAAGTCAGCGAGCACAGCCTCGATCGCAGAGATCATACCATCTTTTTCCTCAGACTTGAAGAAGAAAACGCCATCTTCAGGCAAGACTTCACGCATCACAGGAATATCGGAAACGATAACCGGGGTCCCCTTGGCCAATGCCTCGATCGGTGGGAGGCCAAAGCCTTCAAATGATGAAGGAAAGACAAATGCTGCGGCGTTTGCATAAAGGACTGATAGCTCTTGATCATCTACTGAACCAACAAAGAGTACACGATCAACTCTATTATTTTTTACCATCATCTTGATACGAGAAAGAAAGATGTCGTCTTTTCCTGTGATGACAAGCGTCAGTTCTGGATGTTTTTTTGAGAGCTCTGCCCAGGCATCAACAAGGAGATCGAGTCGCTTGTGCGGATAGGCGCTTCCTACGTAGAGGAGGTAGCTTGAAACTTGGAACTTGGGATTTGGGATTTGTGGGGATGAGAGGGTGCTTAGACCTTCTCCGGTGATCGCAATCTTTGATCGGGATTTTGGGAAGAAATATATCAGGTCATTGGCCACGGATTTGGTGGGGACGAAGATTGTGGAGGCGCGGGAGATTGCATTTGATAAGACCAGGTTATAACCGAGGCGCTTTAGCCAAGAAATGACTGGACTACGCGTTGAAGCTTTTGCGCTTGCAGGCTGATGCATCAATAGAAGATCGTGGATCGTGATGACGAGCGGACCTCTATATAAGAGCGGAACATTCCAATGAGGAACCCAAAGAATATCTGGCTCGTATTGGCTAATCATCCTAGGCATCCGCCATTGTTCCGCTATGCTGTACCAAGGAATTTTTGCGTCTATAAGAACCATTTCGTCGTTTTTTGTGAGAAGTGGACGGATATGGTCGGTCATCTCTTTGATGTATCTACCAATTCCACGGGTATTCCCTGCTCCCATCATTCGAGCATCGACAACAAGTCGCATATTATCGCTATATTGACGTGTTTCGCTTTTTCAAGCAATGCGGTCTATCGCATGGGTCTTTTCATTTTTTTGGTTATCGTCTAGTATAGCTTCACATTACAACGGGCTGTAGCGCAGTTGGCTAGCGCATCTGCTTTGGGAGCAGAGGGTCGTGGGTTCGAGTCCCACCAGCCCGACCACCATGAAACCTTGACAAAATCAAGGTTTTTTGTTATTTATCTCTGTCGCGAGTGCGACGAGCTCTGCCAATCAAGGGAGACATACGATGAATGAAGAAGAAGTTCGTGAAGCGGCCTTTGGTGAGATTGATGCTGCAATGAGCGGCATCTTTGCCTCAACACGGTCTGTGCTCGAGGCGGTCGGGACGCTGGTTGCGATCGGGTGTGGCAGCGATAGTCAAATCGACGCCGCGCTCGGAAGCAGGTCGAGGAATGTCTTGTCCTCTGTGATGAGTCACCTCGACTATTCGGAGCTCGATGATGCTTCTATCATCATCATGCGCGACGGCCCAACGTGTCTCACGATGGATCCGGAGTGCTTTGATGAGGAGATGCGAGAAGTCATCGATGCCCTGCGGATCCGTGATCGTGTCGAGCTCGAGTGGATGGGAGCGGAGCGGCTTGGTCTCGTCGAAGACTTCTCCGGTGATGCCGTCTCTGCTCGCGGCTCCTTTGACGAGTGTGTATCGACGGACCTCTGGCAACTCGTCCCGCTTGGGGACCTGAGGACCACGGAGGTCTTGTGGATGCAGCCCTGCTTCCATCAGCGCTTCTGGTGGCGCTCGCGTGGCGCGCAGTTCACGTATGACTCGATCTTGACGCAAATGGAAGCGTTTCTCAAGACGTTCCCGGACGCACGTCAGATGGCGGAGCAACTACAGGAGATGGGACATGTCACAAATCCTGGTTGAACACGGCCCGTCCAAGCTCGAACTCATGCTGGCATTGTTCCACAAACACGATTTGCAGACCGTGACACTGAAGCTCCTGGCCAATGGCTTCCTGGGAGAGGTCGACTTCTTTGTCGATAAGGTTGCAAAATGCAACCCTGACAACGACTGGATCGTCGAGTTCTCATGTTCAGCTATCAAGCTGAGGGGAACCTACAACACGAACAGTCGTAAGGGCTTGTTCGACTATATCATCTAACTATTGCTTCTGAGCGCGCTCGGACCGAACTGGTCTGGGCGCGTTCTTTCGATCATAACCCACCCCTGCCCCTCCCTTCTACGAAGGAGGGGTTATGGTTCAGGCTTCCCCTCGACAGAATCGAAAATTTGTGTTAAACATCGCCTAATTATGAATTACCCTATTGCTGTATTGTTGCCAGGCCGTGACACGCCAGTGCGTGCTGGGCATCCTTGGATTTTTTCTAAGGCTTTAGCTAAGGAACCAAAGCCCGCGCCAACCAATGGCGAGATTGTTTTGGTACAGTCTGCAAAAGGCGATGCGATCGGACTTGGAACGTGGGGTGCTGGTGCTTCTATCCGCATCCGAATGCTTACCACCAATGGTATGGCAGAGATCGATAAAGCTTGGTTTGTTGAGAAATTGACGGCTATTGATGCTTGGAAGCAGGCACATCTCCCTGCCGAGACAACCGGTTATCGTGTGGTTCATGCGGAATCGGATGGAATCCCCGGGCTTATTGTCGACAAGTACAATGACGTGATCGTGATTCAGATTCACACAGCTGGAATGGAAGTGTTGCGTGAAGCGATTCTTGAAGCGCTCAAAACGGTTTTTGAACCACGCGCGATCGTTGAACGCTCTGATATTGAATCTCGCTTGCGTGATGGATTGGAGAAGCTTGAACCTGTTGTGCGCTTTGGTGAAATCGACAAGCTGGTGGAATTTAAAGAATATGGTCTTACCTTTTTTGCCGATGTCCTCGGTGGACAGAAGACTGGTTTCTTTCTTGATCAACGTGAAGCACGACATCTTGTTGGAACACTTTCAAAAGATAAGCATGTACTAAACTTGTTTGGATATACTGGCGGATTCACGGTGCATGCGGCAAAAGGTGGAGCGAGTTTTGTGACGACCGTCGATCTGTCTGAAACAGCGCTTGAACTTGCACAGCAAAATATTAAAGTGAACGGTTTTGATCCAGAAGATGAAAGTCAGTTCTTGTTGCTTGATGCGGATGTGATGACATTGATTCGTCAGCGCGAGATTGTTGGAGCACCTTATGATTTGATCGTGTGTGATCCTCCGGCTTTTGCAAAGACAGGAACACAAGCAGAGAACGCCATCGAGGCTTATACAAAACTCAACATGGAATGCTTGATGCGTCTTGGTCCTGGTGGAATTCTTGCGACGAGCTCATGTTCTGGCCGTGTGACTCCGGAAGACTTTAAGTCGATGCTACGTATTGCCGCAGGACGCGCAGGACGCGATGTGCGTTTGATCGCAGAACTCGGTCATCCGATTGACCACGCGGAACGTATCGCCTTCCCTGAAGGACGCTATCTCAAGACATTGATTGTCGAGGTAACCAACATCATTAAATAAGACTTAAACAAAAAAGCTCCCGTGATGGGAGCTTTTTTGGTGGAGCGGGTGAGGGGAATCGAACCCCTCTCAGCAGGTTGGAAACCTGCGGTAATAGCCACTATACGACACCCGCGGACCTGGAGAATTTACTTGAAAACTCTTTTTCCTGCAAGAGACCTTTCCTTTTTCCCAAGGCTTTGGTAATGTCCTCCTTGCGAAATCACTAAAAGCCGAGGTAGCTCAGTGGTAGAGCGAAGGACTGAAAATCCTTGCGTCGCCAGTTCGATCCTGGCTCTCGGCACCATGGAGAACGATCCTACTCACAGGGTCGTTCTTCTTTTTATCGGAAAAAGTGTTTTGACTGATGTGAGGTATTCGGCTCAAATAAATGGGGCCAAGCCTTACCGATGGCCGAATATGTCAGTGATACCAACATGATCGCCACTGGGGGTGGTACGCCGCCCGAGATCGTCGCCCTTTCACCAAGGTGAATACGCAGACCAGATCTCAAGAACCGAACATTAGCCCGAATCCTCACACCAGTCCCCTTAAGCCTATCACGCGAAAGCCCCGCTCGAAAGATATCGAGACGGGGCTAAAATTTTAGAGTTTGCCTGTATTGTCGTGCGTACGGACATGGGCGACAAATGCGTCCCAAGCGTCTGCATTCACTTTTGGACGCGTAACGCCTTCCGATTCTTGAAAGTCTTCTGGCCAGGGCACGCCCGTTAGCGCCTCCGGGAACAGAACAGGAAAGATATCACGACAGTATTGTTGAAGCTTGTAACAACCATGGTGAGCATCGTCGTGACGGCACTTGCTATCGATAAAGTCTTTAATCGGCGAGAATTGTACTTCTACAACCCGATCGGCGACCAGAGCGTTGT
>CAIXDN010000075.1 GCA_903918235.1 Candidatus Uhrbacteria bacterium | reverse complement strand
TTGGATTAACAACGTAAAGAGGCGCAAAGTCGTTATCGACATCGACGCCCAATCTTCCGAAATCTGTTTTTTTATATTTCTCCGGAACCTCATCTTGTGAAGATGGTAGATCACGAACATGACCCATGGAGGCAATGACCTCGTAGTCTCGGCCCAAGAACTTACGAATTGTTTTTGCCTTGGTTGGAGACTCGACTATTACTAAATGCATAGGGGCAGTTATATAAGATATATGTCATCTGTGCAATCGGGACGTGGTCTTAGACCAGAATTGTCCGCCAAGTTGAGCCACATATCCTTTCATTTCAAGGAGCGAGAGATGTGCGCTTGCCGTGGCTGAGTTGAGACCGGCTTGGGTTGCGAGGTCATCAATATGGATATGACCGTTTATGTGGCTCAGGAGATTGCTTTCTTCTGCCGTCAATGGGAGAGAGGCGCGGACTTGTGATATGAGTTCTGGACGATCAAGCTTCAGGGATTTGATCACGTCTTGTGAGCTTGTGCATACGCTTGCTCCGAGTGAGAGGAGACGATTGCAACCCATGGAAACGTCAGACCAAATGGATCCGGGAATCGCAAGGACTTCACGATTATACTCTAGTGCGAGTTTTGCCGTGATAAGGGAACCGCTATTTTCCCCGGCCTCAATGACAAGTGTTGCTGGCGTCCAGCCGGCGATGAGACGATTACGCCGTGGAAATGCGTGCTTGAATGATGGAGAGCGAGGAGGATTTTCCGAAACAAGCGCACCACCATTCTCTAAAATCTGATGTGCGAGTTTGAGATGTTCGCGAGGATAGATTGTCGCTTCATCGATTCCTGTTCCAAGGATCGCGATCGTGTAGCCGCCTGCATCGAGTGTTGCCTTGTGCGCTTCTGCATCGATGCCAAGCGCAAGACCTGACACGATCCCAAGCCCAGAAGATACAAGATCACGGATGATCTCTTGTGTCGCGCGTTTTCCATAAGACGTGCATCGGCGTGTGCCGACAACGGAAATGCAGGGAACATCGAGAAGCGTTCCGCGTACGTATAATCCTTTTGGCGGATCGGATATTTGACGAAGAAGCGGTGGATACCGCGGATCGTCTATCGGGATGTATTGGATGTTATCAGGAAAGGTCACTATTAACTCCGTTCCATGAAATGGATGATCATGTCAAGGGGATAACCCCTCTAAATCTCCCCTTCTTCGAAGGGAGACTTTCCTATATGCCAGAACCACTCCTTCGTAGAAGGGAGGGGCAGGGGGTGGGTTATCAGAGCTTAGGAAAGGTCACTATTAACTCCGTTCCATACATTCATGGTTTTCGTTAAGCCTAGAGTTATCCAATCGATCATGGCTTCTGTGAGAAGTGGGGATACTTTTTTGAATGTTGTTTGTTCTGCTTTGGTAAATCGGCTGAGGACGTAGTTTTCACGAGTGATGGATGCGAATGGGATGTTGATTCCGATACGGAGACGAGCGATTGCTTTTGTGCCGAGGGATGTTTGAATCGAGGCTATGCCATTGTGACCGCCAGGGCTGGAATTGGTGGAAAATGCGAATTTACCCACAGGGAAATCCATTTCATCTTGCACGATGAGGATGTCTGAGTCGTTTATTTTGAAATAGGATTTGAAGGCTTGGACGGCTTCGCCGGAAAGGTTCATGAATGTCAGGGGGCGGATGAGAAGGATTTTTTCTCCATCAAAAGAAGCCTCAGCGACTTCCGATTTGAATGTCGCCTTTTTTGAGAAATCCGAAGCTTTCAGATTCTTTGCAAGTTCCGTCACCGCATCCCAACCCATGTTGTGGCGCGTGTGGTCATATTCTTTGCCCGGGTTACCGAGGCCAACGATGAGTTTCATGTCGGCATTGTGTCATTATGCGCAAAACAAAACAATCCTGAGTGACTAGGATTGTTTTGTGACGCATTAGTAGCGACGTCCGCCGTGTTTTTGTCTGCGCATTGTCTGGTTGACGAGCTTTCGCTTGTGGCGAACTTTTCCGACGGCGGCTTCCATACCTGGGCCGTTGACGTTGTGTTTCTTTTCCGTCTTCGCCATTGGAAGGTGGCGAACTTTTACGATGATCGGGGTTCCGGTGAAGTGGAATTTGTCACGTAATCGCTTTTGAAGGAATTTTAACCAGTTTGGATGCAAGTTGTCTTTGTCTCCGTGAACGGTGACGAGGAATGTTGGAGGTGCGTGTCCGGTTTGAGCGACGTCGTAGATGCGAGGGGATTTTGGTCCGTAGCTCGCGAGTGGCTTCATGCGCTGGATACACCACTTCATCACGCGGTTAACGGCATTATAATCGATGTGGCGAAGGCGTTCTTCCTGAACCTTGAGAGCCATGTCGATCAATTTACTGGCGCGAAGTTCTTCTTTGGCGCTGACGAAGATCATTGGAGCCCAGGAAAGGAATGGGAAAAGCTGACGATGTAATTCCTCGTAGCGATTCACTGTGTCTGTATCCTTGTCCATCACCAAATCCCATTTGTTGGCGACGAGAATGATTCCTTTTGCCGATTCTTCCAACATGCCGGCCAAGTGACGATCTTGAGCGGATGGATCTTGTGTGGCGTCAAAAATAAGAAGGGCGACGTCGGAACTTTCTACGGATTGGCGATTGCGCTCGATGGAAGCTTCCTCAATTCCTTTTTCCACGCGCGAACGCTTGCGCATACCGGCGGTGTCAACAAGAACGATTTCTTTGTTGTTGTATTTGATGTAGGTATCTTGCGGTTCACGTGTTGTGTGAGCAATAGGGGATACGATGACTCGCTCTTCACCAAGAATCGCGTTGACCAAGGAAGATTTTCCTACATTTGGACGACCAACCAAAACGATCTTCAACGGCTTTTCTTCCGGAAGTACGATTGGAGGTTTGCCGAGGCGGTTTAATTCTGCGACGAGTTCTTCACACAAGTCACCCGAACCGAGCGATGTGGCGGCGCTGACGATGTGTGGAACGCCAAAACCAAGGGCTTGCCACTCTTTTGCGTGACCGTCGCTGAACTCGCGCAAGCTATCGACTTTATTTGCCACGAGCCAAACGTTTTTGTGAAGTTTGCGAACGTGATGAGCGAGGTCGAGGTCCTGTGGCATGATGCCGGTTTTTGCATCGACAACGAATAATACGATGTCTGATTCTTTGATGGCACGTTCCGCTTGTGAGCGGATTCCTTCTCCGATCGCATCTTTTTCTGTGTCCATTCCGCCGGTATCTACCAACTCAAAAGATGCGCCACCCCAGATGACGGGAGCGTAGTTACGATCGCGGGTTGTGTGCGGACTGGCGCTGACGATGGCACGACCGGACTCTGTTAGACGATTCCACAAGGTGGATTTTCCAACATTCGTACGTCCGACCAAGGCTACTCGCGGCAAGTCACGGCCGAGTTTGTGTCGCATAGGAATTCGCTACCGGCTGATAGGAACTCTCACCTAAAAGGATGAGAAAATCCGTATCCTCGTTATAGATCGTTTCTTGATTGGAAGCGGCTGTGTTAATGACACGGCGTACGGTTCCATCACTGCCGACTGCGGCTGTGACCGCGGAAAGTGAAACGTCTGCATCGAGTTGACGGCGCAATTTGGCTAGTTCATCGGATTTTTTGCCTTCTGTCAAGTCTACCAGCACCGTCCGGGCGTAGTTGCGGCGGTTGGCATTTCCCATGTTTTGAGCGGAAAAGCCATCAATATTTAGGTTATTTGATATTTGAAGGGCAAGTCCTGTATGAAGCGTGCCATTTTTTACCTCGATTCTTGAGAGCTTTGGAGCATCTTTTTCACGTTGTTCTGTGCTGGCGAATGGATCTTTTATGATTTCTTTGATGCGCGTCCAGTTATTTGCTCGTGGGAAGAGCAAGAAGCTGCCATTGACGGTTGCTGCCACGAGTTCATTGTCAGGCGCATCGGTGAGTACCTTTGAGGTGATGTTCTCTGGTTTGAAATCCTGTACTAGCGGAGCGAGCTTGATCGCATCCCATGGAGTCATGTCGGATTGAAGGTGGCTGGTGACGGCTTGATAGAGGTTTGCGAGTTTGCCTGGATCGGCGAGGGTATTTAGTGAGAGAAGCTTTTGGCGTACAGCTAGCATGATGAGCTGTTGGCGACGAGCGCGGGCAAAATCTGAGCCTTCGCCATTGTTCCCGTGTCGAGAGCGAGCATAGATAAGAGCGGTTGCGCCATCCATGGTTTGAGGTCCTTTTTTAAAGGAGATGGTTTGCCAGAGGTCGTCAGGTGTTGGGTATTGATTGTCGGAAAAGGATTTTTCTACATCGACGTTTACGTCGCCGATCGCATCAATGAATGCGGCAAAACCACGAAAATCGATGCGAACAACGTGATCGATATTGACACCAAAGAAGTCTGAAAATTTTTGTGCCGTGCGGACAGCGCCTTCTCCTGGATGGTCTTGTTCTTCATAGGCGTGGACAGCATTTATTTTTTCAAACGTTCCATCAACACGAGGATAGGCGGTGTCTCGAGGAATGGAAACAATGCCAACTTTTTTTGTATCAAGATCTACCGTAGCTAGCATGATGCTGTCTGTTAAGAGCGAGCCATCATGACCTGGTCCACTAATACCAAGTACAAGGATACGGAGAAGATTTGGTTCATTGTCGGTTTTCCCTGTGAGTGTATTTGCGTCTAAAGCGCTAGATCCAAATACGAATTGGCGCGCTTCATTAATGACGGGCAGTCGGCTGAATTCTGTCATGACGCTCGTGCCATGCGAGACGGATTGATAGGAAGCGGCAGCGCCTACAAAGGCGATCATCGTTACAAATAGCGTAAAAACGCCGGCGAGTGCAAGTGTTTTGCGACGAGCGACGGCGTCATGGTCTATATGGTTTAAAAAATTCACGGACGACATGTCTTGGGTGCAATGAAATCGAAATTGATTGTAGCATAAATATCTTAGCGGAGCAATTGGAGTATGCTATACTTGTTTATATCTTATGCTGTTCAAAATAGTACCTTCTTTCCATTTGTTACGCGATAGATTTCTGTTGATTTTTATCATCGGATTTTTTCTTACGCTTGGGTTTGTGGCAATGCCAAGGATGACGTCAGCGGCGACATGTCATTGCGGAGGCTCAAGAGGTGACGTGAATCAGTCGGGTAGATCCTGCGCCGTTATGAGCTGTACAGTGACAGGATGTGGCTTACCGGTAGGATCTCCGGCACCCACATGTTCGGAGGATGCCCCGGCTTCGGCGCCTGCTCCAGCGGCTGGTGCCAGTGCTACACCAGCTCCTGCATCTGCTCCAGCGGCCGATGCTGCCACTACCACTGCTGCTGCTACCGCTGCGCCAGCAGGTGGTGACGCTTGTGGGGAGGGTTTTACTAAGTATATTTGCGAAGGATTAGTATTTATTTTAAAAATAATTGCGTCGGTTTTAGGACAAATCGTTTTATTGTTGCTTCAGGTGTTGATGTCATTTGCTAAGTATAATGATTTTGGTCAGGCGCTCGTTGTTCAGCAGGGTTGGCCTATTGTACGTGATTTGTGCAACATGTTTTTTATTATCATTCTTTTAGTATCGGCTTTTTCAACGATCATTGATTACGGTGGAGGTGAATTGCACTATTCGAAGGTATTGCCAAAATTATTGTTGATATCTATTTTGATTAATTTTTCAAAAACATTGATTTTGTTGTTGGTAGATTTTTCACAGGTGGTCATGCTTACGTTTGTGAATGCCTTTGCCTCGGCGGCACAAGGTAACTTTGTTAATGCGCTTGGATTAACGCAGATGATGGAGATTTCATCTGTGGGAGCTAGCGGCGCCAATCCTTCAGCGATTATCATGGCTTACATGCTGGCTATTTTTATGCTTGGCATCATAATGTCTGTGGTTGCGGTCATGACGGGTTTTTTGATCTTCCGTATTGTTGGTTTGTGGATTGCGATTATTTTGTCTCCGTTGGCATTGTTTATGACGGCTGTTCCGGGAAAGCTTTCTAAATACGTTTCTGGTATTTCTTCTGATTATTGGTCTAAACTTGGA
>CAIXDN010000074.1 GCA_903918235.1 Candidatus Uhrbacteria bacterium | reverse complement strand
TTGGCTCAACCCCCCAGAAGCCAGATACATAGCGCAATACTTTAAGGGTATATCATCCCTACAATCCTTGGAACAGCTATCGCAAACACCAAATCCCATGGCCCAATCAAGCTGGCGTTGGGTTGGCGTAGAGCCTTCTACCAAGCTTTGCTCCTTTTGCATGAGGGCGAGCAAATACTTTGGATTAAGTTTATAGCTCGTTGCGACACGCCAGATAATATCCGCAGGCAATTTTTCCACGCCATCAATGTCACGGATACTCATGTGCCCAAGCGAGCCGTGCTGATTAAGGAAAAGTTGAATCGCGGGTAGGTCCATGTTGCCAAGCTCAAAAAGGTCTCGGTCATCTAAAACCGCATTTGGATCAAAGCCGTTGGCGGCGTCTTCAGCTGGAATAAGCTCAGTGCTTGTGGTTTGCGCAAAGAGGGCTAGGGGCTGACCTAGCATGGCCAGTAAGCCAAGACTCACGGCCAGCGTGGAAGGAAAACGTTTCATAGGGTAAGGTTACCATGTATGGAACGGTTGGAAAAACGCGAATGGCTGGCTCTCGCGACTCTTGCGATTTGCGCAGGACTTTTATTGTCATATCTGCCATTTTCCGGAGTAAACACCTTCCTATCTCCTGATGAGACCGGCGTCTTTGTCGCCGCAAAAAACCGAGCCGAGCAGGGGAGCGTCGCCGTTGAGGACAAGCTCGCCGTTCAGATCCCATGGCTGCATCCACGCAGCTGGGTATCGCATGAATCAAATATCGTGCCAGTTGGCTTCCTTGGTTGGCCTTGGATCACATCTTGGTTCATTAAGATGTTTGGTGATGCATCGGCAAAGATCGGCGCAATGCTTATCATTCTATCTTGTCTCTATCCGCTCTATCGTTTGATGCGTCCAATAGGAAGAGTTTCTGCATTCATCGGCACCATCGTCGCAATCACTTCACCCGCATTCCTGCTATACGGAAATCGCGCGCTCTTTCCTAATGCGGGCATTATTTCATTATCATTGTGGTGCGCGTGGATGTTCCGCTGGCTCATAACCCCTCTAAATCTCCCCTTCGTTGAAGGGAGACTTTCCGATGGGAAAACCCCTTCCCGCAGTACTGCGGGAGAGGGGAAGGGGTGGGTTAAGTTTGTACTCTTTGGTATTCTCTCCACTCTCGCCCTCGCCATCCGCCCCGTCGAGGCGATTTGGATCATCCCTTGGTTTATCGTTCTTGGTTGGAATTGGCGTCCGACGCGTGAGGAATGGAAATGGATGGGGCTTGGCGCTGTTCTTGTTCTTGTCCCTTTGATGTGGCAAGCGCAAATGGCGTATGGAGGTTTTTGGAGAGCGGGTTATTGGATGCAGGATAATGCGCTTATCACGGCATCTGCGCCTCATCCGCAGAATACATATACCCCAGAACTCTTTCCCTTTGGGATCCATCCAAAGTCGATTCTCTGGAACGCCTATTCCTTTCTCGCAAAAATCCTCTTCCCGTGGATGGTTCCTTTACTGATGATGTTTGCTCTTGTCGTCTTAAGCCTCATAAAAGATGAAGCGCAGACGACATGGCTTGAAAGACTAAAAAAGTTTGTATCAGGTAAGCGTGGCAAGTATTTCATTGTCTCACTTTGGACGATCTTGTTTCTAACACTCTACTACGGTAATGGCCGTTATCTCGACAATATCAACGGCACATCAACGATTGGCAATTCCTATATTCGTTATTTGTTACCGATTGGTTTTATTTCTGGGCTCGCTCTGGCGTGGCTCTATCGCATCTTGAGCATTGCTCGTTATGGTCGTCCCGTAATCATCACAATGGCGGTTCTTCTTGCTGCAACCGGTATTTGGCGCGCCTATGCAGCGGATGAAGAAGGGGTATTAACCGGAAAGGTCGTGATCCTGCATTACGCTTCTATTCGAGAATCTATGAGCCAGTGGTTTAAGCCAGGTGATATCATTCTCTCTGAGCGATCAGATAAGATCTTTTTTCCAGCCTATCGCGCCGTATCTCCGCTCCCACCTATCGATGAAGCCGCTAAACTTTCCATCGCTATAGAGCAGGGGATTACGATCGGATTATATATCCGACCACTGTCGCAAGCGCAAAAAGATGCATGGCGGAAAATCGGTCTTGATCCAGTGGAGCTTGCCACATTTGGCCGTGAAAAAATCTATCGACTGCAAAGTGTAAAACCATGAAACTTCCTCTTTGGTCTAAGTTAATCGCAATCATCCTCGTGTGGATCCCGGCGCTTCTATTTGCCGGTTGGGTTTTGTCGCAGCGTTTCCCAGTAAAGGGGTTGCGGCATTTGATTTTGTCTTTGATGGTCGCTCTCCTTGGTTGAATCCTTTTCAGCCAGGTGAACGCGTAACCTCGCCAGGCCAACAGCCAGATGGGTGGATTGGTCAGCGCATTCTTCAAGAGCCGGTCTATGCCAGTGCTCGTGTTCCAGGAGCCTATGATTCCATGGATATCTCCTTTGATATCCGTGCAAATCAACAACCGCTTGCTGAGCTCGGAGTCCTCCGTGACGAGGCGTCTTTTGCTTTTGAGATGAAGCCCTTATGGAGCCAAGCATTGTCGCAAGGATGGCATGCGGTAACCATTGGTGGTCGTCAGGGATTTGTCCGTGATGGATTAGCAGATAGTGAACTCATGAATGAGACCTTGGAAAAACTTCTTGTATGGCAAGCAACAACAACCGAGCCACTCTTGTCCGATAAAACCGGGTCTCAAAAATCCTACAACATTTCCCTCCGTGGTAGTCACGATTTTCAGGTCGTTCCTGTTGATGGATTGATCGATTTCACCTTCCTCGTCCAAGACGTAAACCGCTCCCGTGATCCAAAAAACACCGCCGCCTTCCGCCTCACGCATGGCGATGAAATTCTCTATACGGAGTCCGTTTCCGTGAGCGGTGTGGTTGATACAAAGATGTCACCCACAATCGAGAAAAAAATTCATGTGAGCAATTTAGCTCCCGGTGTCTATAAACTTTCCTTTGTGGCTGATGACGATTTCTTTCTCCGTTCCATCGCAACCCAGAACCATCGATGGGTGATTGGCCCAAGACTCTATGTCGGTGACACAGTTGGCTATAGCGCAACATCAACACCACTCGCGGTTTATACCAACTCCATTCATACCGTTGTCGATACATTTCACAATGAGGGAATGCAGACGGTCTCCCTTGGTTCCGCGACAGTAAAGATGGATAAAACGCATACGCCATTTGTGTTAAATCGTACAAAATCTGAGAGTGCTGGTTGGAAAGTGCTTGAGGCAAGCAAGGGGAATGTTCGCATCATCGGCGACGGCTTCTTTGCCCTCGACCGCAACGCCGCCTTCCTCCCAAGCCCCCGCCGCCTCACCGCAGAAACCGACCCCATCGCAGAAGACATCACCGCCGTCCTCACCCCCTACGAAAAACCCCTCGATTTAGGAAACGACTGGTTCCGAGTCGCTACTCGCTACTCGTTATTCGATACTCGAGACCAAAAATTCTCCCTCTCCCTCCCCGGCATTATCTCCCGCAACGGCAGTTTCGATATCCGTTCCGCCTCGGTCTCATATCAGCGTCCACCGCTGTCCATGTCACAAATCCTCATCACGCTCCGCAGAGAAGCGAGCAGTATTTTCCATCGACTATGGTAATGCTCTGGATTCGATTTGCCCTCCGCCAAATCGCAACGGCACTCACCGTTGTGACATCGATGTTATTGCTCTCAGAAATCCTCCTACCAGGATCCATTTTGCCTTATTACAATCTCCACATCCTTATCATAATCACGCTCATTATCGTCGTCTTGAGTCCCACAATAGAAAAGAAATCCCGCATCATACGTTACGCGCTATGCGCTACGCTCGGAGCCTTGCTCCTCATCTACGCCTGGCTCCTCTTTGGAATGTCCGTGTCTGGTTTGATGTTGTTGGGGGCGCTGGGGATGGTGGTGGTTGGAGTGATGGTGGCGCTTGGCACGGCTGCTCCGAGTTGGGTGCCTCCTCCCCTGGCCCCTCCTCAAGATGAGGAGGGGGAGGGTGCGGGGGAGGGAGTGGGAGGAGGGGCGGAAGTTGATATCTTTATGCGATAACTATGCAAACCATCTTTTCAAAAATCATTGCCGGGGAGATTCCTTGTGAGAAAATTTATGAAGATGAAAACGTCTTTGCGTTTCTTGATAGTAATCCGGTAAATCCGGGGCATGCATTGGTGATTCCAAAGCAGTGGTCAGAAGGATTGTTGGATGCAAAAGAAGAGACACTTCATCAGGTGATTTCTGCGGTGCAAAAAGTTGCGCAGGCGATCAAACAAGCCACGGGCGCAGATGGAATCAATATTATTCAGAATGGGGGAGAGGCAGCAGGACAAAAAGTGTTTCATCTCCATTTCCATGTAATTCCTCGTTTTTCCGATGATGGTTTCCAGCACTGGCATGGCAAAGGCTACACATCACCGGAGCAGAGAAAAGAAATCGCCGAGAAGATTCGCCAAGTGCTATAATCTCGATCATATGAAAAAAATGCTCGCTCTTGCTTCTGTCATCGCCATCATGGGCGCTGGATGTTCTACACAAACAATCAAACCAATCATCCCAGTGCCAGTGGCCCCAGCTCCAGTCGCGGTCGGGGAGGTGCTAGCTCCAGACGCAAAACAGTCGATGGCGCAGTTTATGAAGGATAGTTGGAAGATCATGAAGATACAAAAGATTGGCGGCGAGTCACAGGACCTTTCAGCATTGAATCTCACCTTAAATTTTGATGGGAAAACAATGACAGGAAAAGTCTGTAATAACTTAAACGGGACCTATACCGTCGCCGATAACATGGTGACATTCGGTCCAGTCGTATCGACTAAAATGTTCTGCGAAGGTCTCCCTGGTGAGGTCGAGTCCGCACTTTCTGCAGGATTTGAAAAAGGCTATCGAGTCACAAAACAAGGCGAGGGGATGATCGTCCAAGGAGCAGCAACCTTTGAATTGCAACGAGCAGACAATGGCGGAGATTACTAAAAGATCTCAATGGTATAATACGCTCATACATTATGAGCAATAAAAAACACACAAAGCTGGGAGAGTTTTTCTCTACAGCTATTTGTGGAAACGACATACTAAGTTCTGCACTCTACGTTTCCGGTATCGCGATTATCTTTGCAGGTATTTACGCGCCGCTCGCCCTACTAGCCGTCGGAGCTGTCTTATTACTCTATCGATCCGTATATCGAGAAGTCGTGGAGGCGCTTCCTGTAAATGGAGGAGCGTATAATGCGCTATTAAACAGCTCGTCAAAAGTCGTGTCTGCGATGGCGGGAACGCTCACAATCTTGTCCTACATCGCAACAGCCGTTATCTCCGCAAAAACAGCCGTAGAATACGTTGCCTATTTTCTTGGTCGATTATTTGAAGCCTGGCATTACAGCATCACCTATACCCAAATGCAGCCATTCATTAATCCGATCGTATTAATCATTCTGTTTCTGTTTGCGCTATTGGTCATTAGCGGTGTATCAGAATCCGCGAAACTCGCTGCTGGTATCTTTGCGTTTCACGTATTTACCTTGATCTCATTTATCGCTATCGGAGCCGTAGCGCTTCTTTCTGGCGCAGTGCCATCGGTGTGGGGGAGCAATGTCCTTGCAACAACGCAGGTCCTCACAAGCCATGGGGGATTATTTGGTACTTTGTTCCTCGCATTTTCTGCATCATTGTTGGGCGTTTCCGGCTTTGAGAGTTCTGCAAATTTCGTGGAAGAACAACAGCCAGGCGTTTTTGCCAAAACTCTGCGTAATATGGCTGGTGGCGTGATGATTTTTAACCCGCTCATCGCCCTCATCATTCTACTCATTGTTCCATTGGCAACCGTTGGTTTGGCGAAAGACTTTATCTTGGGAGAAGCCGCTCATTCCTTTGGTGGCCTTCTCATGCTCGGCTGGATCGCGATCGACGCGTTCCTGGTCTTGTGTGGCGCCGTTCTCACAAGCTATGTCGGTGTAACAGGATTGGCCTATCGCCTCACGATTGACCGCTGTTTACCGCAAGCGCTCGTAGATCCAAAAGCAAAAAATCAAAAGAGAATTATCCTGGGTTTCTTTGTGCTATGCGCCTCGATCCTCCTCATCACCCGAGGCGAGCTATTGCCACTCGCCGGCGTATACACAATAAGTTTCTTAAGCGTCATGACAAGCTTTGCCATCGCCAACCTCATCCTCAGAAGAAATCGACCAGATCTTCAACGGCCATATCGCGCAAAGTTAAGTGTCGTCATTCTCGCCGCCATGGCGACATTTATGGGCTTGATGGGAAATATCGCCGCAGATATCAAGAACGTTCAATACTTCCTCCTGTATTTTATCCCATCAGCCATGATTGTTTTGCTCGTGATTTATCAGAAGGATGCCTACAAAGGAGCGATGAAACTCTTTGGATTCTCCCACACGATGCGCCGATTACTGCAACAATTCCATGACAATGCCGCAAATGACAGGATCTACGTTTTTCTAAGAAGCAAACATCTAGTTGCTCATGTTCTCAACTATATTTATCGCAATGAAAGTGCCACGCGCGTTACATTTGTCCATTGTGAACAGGGGAGTGAGACCTGCGCAACAGACCTAGAAGCCCTACTCGCGACGATAAAGTCAGGTGGTTTCTATCCAAACATGCAGCTCGATGTTGTCTGCGTCCCAGAAAAGTTTTCCCCCGCCGTCCTATCCAAATTCGCCCGCCAAAATCGAATCAACAAAAACAAAATCTTCATGGGCTCCATCCACGAACACCACGGATTCAACTACGAAAATGTCGGCGGAGTCAGAATCATATCGTAAGGAAAGATGGATG
>CAIXDN010000073.1 GCA_903918235.1 Candidatus Uhrbacteria bacterium | reverse complement strand
GGGACCGGCGGGGATTGAACCCGCGACCCTTGGCTTAAAAGGCCACTGCTCTACCAACTGAGCTACAGTCCCATGATGGTCCTATGACAATCGTATCTTTTAGCGGTAGGATAATATCAGATTTCCGCTAAGAAATCAAGTCATGCGACTCCGTCTATGAATGTATTGATTTTGGGGCTTGGCCAGTATCCAAAGGGGAGTGGGGTTTCCGCTGCTTTGCATTATGCAAAAGCAGGTGATTCGGTGATTGCGACGGATTTGAAGTCATCAGAACAGCTCGCCGGCAACGTGAAACAGCTTTCTCGTTATGAGAATGTGAAGTTTTCTTTGGGAAAGCATGAGCCAAAAGATATTCGTTGGGCTGATGTGATCGTGCGAGGACCGAGCGTAAGACTGGATTCAGCGGAAATGGTTTTAGCGAATAAGCTCGGAAAGACGATTACGTCGGATTTGGCGTTGTTTTTGGAGGCATGTCCATGTTCGGTGATTGGCGTCACAGGGACACGTGGAAAAAGTACAACGACGGCAATGATCTATGCGGTTCTTACTGCCTCAAAGCAATGGCGGAAGGTTTGGCTTGGAGGAAATATTCTCGTGTCACCGTTAACGTATCTTTCGCAAGTGAAAGCGACAGACATTGTTGTACTTGAGATGAGTAGTTTTCAATTGGAGGCAACGGGCGATGCCGGCGTGTCTCCGCATTTTGCGGTTTGGACAAATCTTATGCGTGATCATCTGAACATGTATCCTTCGATGGTTGAGTATGCAGAGGCAAAGGCGCAGATTTTTCGTCATCAGGATGCAGACGATGTGGCGTTTTTCCCGATGGGAAATTCGTTCCACGAGTATGCATCAGAAGCGCCGGGAAAGGTTGTACGCGTGAAAAAAGATGCATTTCGTTTGTCGATTCCTGGTGAACATAATCAAATGAATGCCAGTTTTGCTGCAGCGGTTGCGCGAGAGCTTGGGGTTTCATCGGCAAAGATTGCATCGGCGCTGAAGACATTTAAGGGTTTACCAAATCGTATGGAGACGATTGCGACAAAGAATGGTGTTCTATTTGTCAATGACACAACAGCAACAACGCCAGATGGAACTATAGCTGCGCTGAATGCGTTTAAGAGCAAACATGTTCATTTGATTTTTGGAGGGGCGGACAAGGAGTTGGATTTTATGGAAGTTGCGAAGCTCTTGAAATCTCGTAAAGATGTTTCCGTGTATTTATTAGTGGGAACAGCTCGAGAGAAGATTGATGCGGCTTTTAAGAACTATAAAATTTCTTATGTGAGTTGCGAAAATCTTGTAGGGGCATTTTCTGAAATAAAACCTTGTGTCAAAAAAGGTGACATCGTGTTGCTTTCTCCTGGCTGTGCAAGTTTTGGTTTGTTTAAGAATGAATTTGATCGCGGAGAGCAGTTCAAGAAACTTGTAAAAAAATGGAAATAGTATGCGGGAAATTTTTGGTATTCCAATAGAGGGGTGGTCGCTTCCGCAAGTAATCAACCATGTTGAGAGCGCGAAAAAGCCCGTGTGGATTGTGACTGCTAATCCGGAGATTTTATTAGCAGGACGTCAGGACAGCCATTATGCGCATCTATTAAAACAGGCTGATGTGCGGCTTGTTGATGGGTTTGGGTTGTGGCTTGCTACTTTTGGCAAAACAAAGCGCGTCACAGGTGTAGAGTTTGCTGAACGCTTGTTGCAATTAGCACATGAGAAGAAGTGGCGCGTGGGTTTGTTTGGCGGCACGGTTGGTGAGGCGGAGGCATCGTTGTCGGATGTCCAGCGTGCGTATCCAGAGCTCTCTGTGCTCGCGGAACAAGGTGGGCGTGTGACGGCGTCTGGGGAAGAGGATGAAGTCACGGAACAGGCTCGTGGACGGATGATGCAATTCAGTCCTGAGGTTTTGCTTGTTGCGATGGGGCATCCGCGTCAGGAGGCATGGATTTTTCAGCATCTTCAGGACTTTCCGTTACTTAAGGTTGTGGTGGGGGTTGGAGGAACGTTTATGTTTTGGTCCGGTAAATCGAGGCGCGCACCGCATGTTATGCGGTCTTTTGGGTTGGAGTGGCTCTGGCGACTGATTGTTGAACCTTATCGGTGGAAGCGTATTGTTCAAGCCGTTATGGTGTTTCCTTTACTCGTTATCGTCGACAAAATACGACGGGTCGGTTAGGATTCGAGTCTATGGCAACACCTGTACGCGTGCGTTTTGCACCAAGCCCGACTGGATATTTGCATATTGGCGGACTACGTACTGCACTTTATGGCTGGCTTTTTGCTCGTCGTTTTCAAGGGACGTTTCTTTTGCGTATCGAGGATACGGATCGCACACGCTATGTTGAGGGCGCAATCGAGAATTTGTATCGCTCTTTGGTTGCTTGCGGGATATCTCCTGATGAGGGCGTTGTTGTTGAAAATGGAGCGATTATTAATCGTGGTGACAAGGGACCTTATTTGCAGTCGGAACGTAAGGAGATACACTTGCATTATGCGCAAGAGATGATAGAAAAAGATGTTGCGTATTATTGTTTTTGCAGCGCTGAGCGTCTTGATGAGGTTCGTGCACAACAGCAATTGTTGAAGCAACCGGTGATGTATGATCGTCATTGTCGTCATTTGACGCAAGATGAAGCAAAGAAGCGTGTGAGCGACGGTGAGACGCATGTGATTCGATTAAAAGTTCCTGTAGAAGGATCGATTAAGATGCAGGATTTGATTCGTGGGGGGATTGAGATTGCTTGGTCGCAGGTGGATGATCAGGTGTTGATTAAGTCGGATGGATTTCCTACATATCACTTGGCGGCTACTTGTGATGACCATGATATGGAGATTTCCCATGTGATTCGTGGTGATGAGTGGGTTTCAAGCTTGCCAAAGCATTTGTTTATTTATCAAGCGATGGGATGGACGGCTCCGGAGTTTGCGCACCTGCCTTTGCTCTTGAATGCCGATCGATCTAAATTATCTAAGCGTCAGGGTGATGTTGCGGTTGATGATTATTTGAACAAGGGCTATTTGCCGGAAGCGTTGATTAACTTTGTTGCATTGCTTGGTTGGAATCCGACGGCGGATCGAGAAGTGTTTACAAAGGAAGAGCTTGCGACACTTTTTGATATCACAAAAGTGAATAAAGGTGGTGCGGTGTTTAATGTAGAGAAGCTTGATTGGTTGAATACGCAGTATATTAAAGCGTTACCTGTTGATGATTATCTTGCGCGATTACGTCAGGGTGGATTTATGCCCGAGGGAATTATGCATGAGCGCGCAGCACGGATGATTCAAGAACGTTTGGTGAAGTTGTCAGATGCGGTCGAGGTGATTCGTGAGACGGTTGAGTGCTCTGACTATCCTGCGACGATGCTTGTGTGGAAAAAATCGACACAAGAAGAAGCGGTGATGCGACTTCAAGCGACGCGTGTGTATCTCGCAGGTAAGGATGAGTCTTGGTTTGGAAATCTTGGAGCTATGGAAGAACAGACGCGCGCTTGGATTGTAGAAAAAGGTTGGGGTAACGGTGACACATTGTGGCCGATGCGTGTTGCGCTTTCTGGACGTGAGAAGTCCCCGGGCCCATTCGAGCTGTTGTTTGTTACTGGAAAAGACGAAGGATTGGTAAGACTCGACGCCGCATTGCAAAAAATGGCATAATGGTTTGCGTGAGGTATTTTCGATCGATCTTTTCTGCAGTCGTTTTGGCAACTATTTTGCCTGGATTTGTCTTTGCTCAGGATACAGGGACGATTAAGCAGGAAATAGATGCTTTGAATTCCCAGGTAAAGCAAAAAGAGCAGCGTATTAATGAAATCGACGGGGTGATCGGAAAATATCGTACGCGTATTGATGAACAAAATGCAGCGCAATCGACTTTAGAAAACCAGCTTGCTCTTTTAGAAAATAGAATTCTTGAGAAAGAGCTTGCGATAGAGCGTACGCGTAGCCAGATCGAGTTAGCGGGTTTAGAATTGCAACGTTTGAAGGTTCAGGTTTCTGTTGAAGAGCAACGTTTACAGCGTCAACGTGAGTCATTGGCTGATGTTATTGCGGAGATGCAGGACGCGCAAAGCGTAGGGATGCTCGAGTCGTTCGTAGCTCGACAATCGCTTTCCGAGTTTTTCACACGCTTGGATGAGCTTTCGCGTGTAGAGGGAGATTTGGCGAATGCAACAGAGGCGGTACGAGCATTAAAGACAGGCTTGGAGACAAAACAAAAAGAAACAGAGCAATATCGCGCTACTTTGCAGAGTCAGCAAATTGATTTGCAAAAGGAGCAAGAGACATTAGAGCTTGATCAGAGTGCAAAAGCCTCGTTGCTTGCAGAAACACAGGATCAGGAAACAGAGTTTCAGCGCATGATGTTTGAGCTTCGTCAGCAAAAGCAACAAGAAGCAAATGATGCGGCGCGTATCGAGGATCAATTGAAAGAGAAATTGGATTCAATCGACAAGGCTTTGGCTCGTGGTGATGTGTTGTTGAATTGGCCAATTGTTGCGTCCAAGGGGATCTCTGCGCGCTTTCATGATCCTGGTTATCCGTTTCGGAAATTGTTTGAACATCCTGGAACGGATTTGCCTACACCAGTGAATACGCCGGTGAGAGCTGCGGCAGGTGGATATGTGGCGTTTAATCGTACGGGAAAACAGTATGGAAATTATATTATGATTATTCATCCTGGAGGTATCTCTACGGTCTATGCTCACTTAAAGAGCTTTGTGGCAAAGGCTGATACGTATGTCGAGCGTGGAGATATTATTGGCTATTCTGGTGGTCGTCCTGGTGATCAAGGAGCTGGCTTATCGACAGGAGCTCACTTGCACTTTGAGGTGCGACAAAATGGCGTACCAGTTGATGCGGAGCAGTTTTTGCCAGATTTATAAGATACGTAGAACCCCACTCCGACTTAGGTCAGAGTGGGGTTTATTCAGTCTCATTAGTTCATGGAGAACTCTTGCGTGTTTTTCACACTTGATTTGTTTAGGCTTTTCTCTGCCTCAGTTCTTACTTCCGGA
Organism: Candidatus Uhrbacteria bacterium; assembly: GCA_903918235.1. Taxonomy (GTDB): domain Bacteria; phylum Patescibacteriota; class Patescibacteriia; order 2-12-FULL-60-25; family 2-12-FULL-60-25; genus CAIXDN01. Next base: position 7,420 of record CAIXDN010000073.1, on the reverse strand, counting down.
GCTTTGTCGAGCAGGAGTCGGAGCAGATCTTCTCGCTTGGTTGTTGTTTGTGCGAGGAAGAGCCGAACATCGGCATAGAGCGAGCTCAGGAGACTGCTGCGACTATTTGGATCGATGCGCGTCACGGAGGTCATGCGCACTTGAGGATCACGATCAACGAGCGCTAGCTTGAGGTAAAAGGCTTGTTCTTCTGTAGAGAGCTTTCGCAACTCTCGAGAATTGAGCCGTTCTAGTGACGCAAGACGAATGTCTCGGAATTCGCACTCTTTGACAAGTCGCATAAGAAGTCCGCGTCGGGAGATCTTCATGAAGGCGGTTTTGCGCTTGTCTCGTGAAGGATTCAATTTCGCGATGTGAAAAGCTCGGAATTCCTTATCTCTGTCTGACATGGATCCTCCTGTTCAGGCTCAAACAAGGCTAATCTTTTCTAGCGCTTTGTCAAGATCATCCAGGGTGCTGATACGGACGAGTTGGGATTTTAGATCGCCCGTGTTCATTCCTTTGAAATACCAAGGAAGGTGTTTACGGAGCTTTACAAGGCCTCGCTCACCAAAGTGCTCAACTTGGAGTTGGGCATGTTGACGGACAGTGGCGATACGCTCTTCCATCGAGGGCAACCTCTCTCCTTCGCTAGGAGAGGGGGATATGAGGTAGTCGGATATTTGTTTGAAAATCCATGGATTACCAAGGGCGCCACGACCGATCATGACGCCGTCGGCGCCGGAAATTTCTATTGCTTGTTTTGCGAGTTCAGGACTGGTGATATCGCCATTGATGAGAAATGGAATGTTTGGAACCTGACGACGTGCCTCACCGACGCGTTCCCAATTTGCTTTGCCAGAATAGCCCTGCTCTTTTGTGCGACCATGTATCGTAATAAGTTCTGCGCCGGCATCAGCGAGGACTTTTACAAAATCGAGACAGTCAGTGTCTTGTTTCCATCCTAGGCGAGTTTTGACGGAGATGGGGACGGGAACAGCGGCTTTCATTTTACGGATGATTTCTGCGGCGCGTTCCGGTTCTTTCATGAGAGCGGCACCATTAAAATTGGAGACAATATTGTAGACAGGGCAACCCATGTTGATGTCGATGGCGTCGGGTTGAAAACGTTCGTAAATAATACGAGCAGCCTCGGCCATGATCTCTGGGTTCGCTCCAAAGATTTGTTGCACGAGCGGTCGTTCGCGCTCGTCAAATTGTGCCATTTTGAGCGTCTTAGGATTCACACGTACAACCGCTTCTGAGCTGACCATTTCACGGAACATTAATGATGCGCCTTTTTCTTTACAGATAAGACAAAAGGGGAGATCAGTCATGTCGGCCATCGGAGCGAGGGCGATGATAGGACGAGGAAGCGATTTCCAGGAGAGCATGGGGCGGAGTATACTGAATATTGATTATATATCAATGGTTATGAATGAAATATTGAAACAAGATTTAATTCGCAGTGCAAAATGGGGAGTTGTGCCGATGTTTGCTTTCTTTGGTTCAGCTGTATTTTTTTCATTAATCAGTTTCTCTGATTCATCCGAATCTTCAAGAATAGCAAATTTTTATTCAAATTTGGTAGCTCCAGGTTTGTATTTAATGAATCTTGTCAATCTAGGACTCGTATTTAATCCTGTTTTGGGGTTTATTTTTTTGCTTCTTGGTTTTGTTTTAAACTTTTGTATTTATTGGTTGCTTACGTTTGTTGTAGTGTGCGCTGTTCGATTTTTTCAACGGAAAAAGACTTGACAAATAATGGAAAAAGGGGAACGGAGTAGAGGGTGGCTCGGAGGGAGATATGAATTTATGAACTCTTAAGCGTTATGAAAAAAACACTTCTAAACGGTTTGCTGGTGGGTTTGTTGCTTTCTTTTATCAATTTTCTTTGGTCGATTTGGCGGTTTCGTGCATTCGCTTTAGACGTTAGAATTGCGTTTATTTTTGAATCTTTTCTTTTGGGTGGTTTCATTATTTTTCTTTCAGTTTGTGTTGCATTTATTTATGGCCAGAACAAAATGAAATCGAGTAACAAAGTACCTACAACGGAAGATACGAGGATTGTTACCATTGGAATTGCGATTGTTACATCAATATTTCTATTAGTCGGTTGGGCTATGAAGGAGTTTTTCAATTGATTTACAAATGAAGCAATTATAGGCAACATAGAGGCTGATGAAATTCACTCTCAAATCGAACTATGAACCCTCCGGTGATCAGCCGGAGGCTATTAAGCAACTTATTGATGGAGTAGAGAAAGGATATAAATTTCAGACTTTGCTTGGAGCGACCGGTACGGGAAAGACATTTACGATTGCGAATGTCGTTGAAAAGATTCAGAAGCCGACGCTCGTGATCGCGCATAATAAGACGCTTGCGGCGCAGTTATGTAATGAGTTTCGACATTTTTTTCCGGATAATGCGGTAGAGTATTTTGTTTCTTATTACGATTATTATCAGCCGGAAGCGTATATCGCTCGCTCGGACACGTATATTGAGAAAGAGGCTACGATCAACCAAGAGATAGATCGCTTACGTCACAATGCCACGCAGGCGCTTATTACGCGTAAGGATGTGTTGATTGTCGCTACGGTTTCTTGTATTTACGGTCTTGGTGCGCCGGAAGCGTATGAGAATACGGTGTTACGTGTGAAAAAAGGCGATGATGTTTCACGCGAGGGAACGATCATGCGTTTGATTGATATGCAGTTTACGCGAACATCGGCGGATTTGTTACGTGGGACATTTCGATCGCGTGGAGAAGTGCTTGAGATTATGCCGGCGAATGAGGAGGTTGTGTATCGCATCGAGGCACCACGTGGAATTATCGATCGTATCGAAAAAATTGATCCATTAACGAAGAAGGTTTTGCGCGAGCAAGAAGATGTTTGGATTTTTCCGGCAAAACACTTTATTATCATGGGTCCAGAGCGAGAGCGAGCAATTAAAAATATTCGACAAGAATTGAAAGAGCGATTGGAATGGTTTGAGAAGAAGGGATTGTTATTGGAAGCGGAGCGATTGGATCGTAAGACAAAGTATGATTTGGAAATGATTGAAACGCTAGGGTATTGCAATGGCATTGAAAACTACTCTCAGCCATTGTCCGGTCGTCCACCTGGTGAGGCTCCGGATACGTTGTTTTCTTATTTTCCAGATGATTTTTTGCTAGTGATTGATGAGTCGCATGTTACAACGACGCAACTTGGAGGAATGTATGAAGGAGACAAGTCGCGAAAAGCTTCGTTGATTGAGCATGGATTCCGATTACCATCGGCGGCGGATAATCGACCTTTGCGATTTCAGGAGCTTGAGAAGTTGATGAAGCAAGTTATTTTTGTCTCGGCAACACCAGCGAAGTATGAGTTGGAGTATAGCGCTCAAGTTGTCGAGCAGATCATCCGTCCTACAGGATTGATTGATCCTGAAATTATCGTGATGCCGATTACTCCCTCCACCCCCGGCCCCTCCTCTGGCAGGAGGGGAGCTTACCCTGGACAAGTTGAGGATTTGCTTAAGAATCGTATTCCGACGGTTATTGAACGTGGGGAGCGTGTGCTTGTGACGACGTTAACGAAGAAGATGGCGGAGGATTTGACGGATTTCATGAAAGAACGCGGTTTTAAAGTGCGTTATATCCATAGTGATATTGAGACGATAGAGCGCTTAGAGATTTTGTCGGAGTTTCGCAAGGGAACATATGATGTGATTATTGGTGTGAACTTGTTGCGTGAAGGTTTGGATTTGCCGGAAGTTTCTCTTGTGGCGATTATGGATGCGGATAAGGAAGGATTCTTGCGCTCGGAGACGGCGTTGATTCAAACGATTGGTCGTGCGGCGCGTAACGTGAAAGGACAGGTATTGTTGTATGCCGACAATATGACGGGCTCGATGGAGCGAGCGATGAAGGAGACGGAGCGACGTCGAGTGAAACAGTTGGCTTATAATAAATTGCATAACATTACTCCAAAGACGATTATCAAGGCGCAAGAAGATTTGCGTGTGATGCTTGGACTCTCGGTAACGGAAAAGGATGTAAAGGAGATTTTGAAATTGGAACTTTCTGGTGAGACGCATGATCTTGGAACGGTATTGAAGAAGAAAGAATCAGAAATGAAAGAAGCCGCAAAGAATTTGGAATTTGAATTGGCAGCGATTTTGCGTGATGAGGTGATGCAATTAGAGAAAGAGATCCGTAAGCGATCAAGACAATCAGCATTGCCGGATGCGGAGAAGAAAAAAGTGGAGAAAAAGTTGAGGCACGGGAGAACGAGATAGTGTATAGTGGTAGGTATTATGCCTATTTACGTAGAGACATTCATGTTTCCTTGGTGGACGGTTGTTATAGGTGGATGTATTTTTACCGCGCTCGTGTTGTTATCATCATTTGGAATTGTTTCTCGTAAGAAGCCAACGACTTTAGCGATTCCCGATATACGCACGCGATGGAAAACGATTGTTCCGATTGCTTTTATATTTGGTTGTATTTTTGGTTTTGGCTATGAGTCGATTTCCTATTTAGAGAGATTTGAAGTTTATCCAGATAAACTTGTATTTATTGGTACGAATTTTTTCTTTCCTGCGCGAATTGAATATACGAAGGATCAGTTTTCGTCGTTTGTCGTAGGGCGACCTCTGGGGTTTTTTCAATACTCAAGAAGTCAGAGTCGTGTAAGTGGAGGGAATGTTGTTACGACGGATATCCCTCAGGGTAATGGTTTGTTTAAAAAAGTTCGTGCCAGTGAGCCACTTGGATCACAGAGTTATCGATTGTTTCATGATAGAGTCGTGGCTAGTGAGATGCACTACGGAGGTACGGGCGTGTCGATTCCGACGAAATATCCGAATGAACTAGTAAGAATGTTGAATAATGACTGGCTGAGAGCGGAGTAGTTCAAGCCGTTGATTTTCTTTTGATGTCTGCTGTTTTGTGGGGAATGACAAGGAGCTACAAATACGCTTAGATAGGGCTATGGACGCTGTACAGGATATTAAGGGACGCCTCGACATTGTGGATGTCGTGAGTGAGTATATTCCGCTGAAACCGGGAGGTTCTGGCGCTTTTAAGGCAAATTGTCCTTTTCATCAGGAGAAAAGTCCTTCTTTTTATGTTTCTCGACCACGTCAAAGTTGGCATTGCTTTGGTTGCGACCAGGGAGGGGATTCGATTTCTTTTGTGATGCGGATGGAGGGAATGGAGTTCCGTGAAGCTTTGGAGTTGTTAGCGCAGAAGGCTGGGGTTATTCTTCCTAAATTTGACGGTGAAAAAGCGACACAGCGTAAACGCTTACAGGAGGTGAATGAAATAGCAATGAAGTTTTTTCGGGCCTCGTTTCAGAACTTGCCGACGGCGGAACATGCCCGTACGTATTTCACTAAGCGTGGTGTCGATGATTTAACAGCGGATTTGTTTCAGATTGGATATGCTCCAGAGTCTTGGGACGCATTAACGGTTGCTCTGCAATCAAAAGGAGTGACGGAATCGGAATTGTTGTTGGCGGGTTTAGTCGGCAAACGAGAGAATGGATCGGGTGTTTATGATCGATTTAGAAATCGACTGATGTTTCCTATTGCGGACGTTCATGGAAATATTGTTGGGTTTACAGGGAGAATTCTTACGGATTCAAAAGAAGAGGCAAAGTATGTGAATACGCCAGAGACATCGTTGTATCGTAAGTCGGCGGTTTTGTATGGATTGGATAAGGCGAAGGGTGAGATACGTCGTCAAGATTTGGCCGTGATTGTTGAGGGAAATATGGATGTGGTCGGATCGCATCAATTTGGTATGACGCAAGTTGTTGCCTCAAGTGGTACTGCACTCACAACAGAACAGTTGGCTTTGTTGAAACGCTTTACGAGTAATCTCTCTATTGCTTTTGATCAGGACAATGCTGGAAATGCGGCGACGATACGTGGTTTAGATTTGGCACGTGCGCAGGATTTTAATATAAAGGTTATTACGCTTCCACCAGAAGCTGGAAAAGATCCTGATGATGCGGTTCGAAAAAATCCGGAGCTGTGGAAGCAAGCGATTAAGGATGCGGTTGGGATTATGGAGTGGATTTATCGTGATGCCTTCCGGAAGGCAGAAGGCGATGAACGGAAACAGGCAGGAGAGGCGGAGAACAAGAAGCATATTGCGCATGATGTTCTTGTGGAGATTCGGCGCATTGCTGATCCTGTGGAGCGTGACCATTGGATTAAGAAGCTTGCGAAGGATCTTGATGTAAGCGACCAAGCCCTTCGTGATTCGATGGTGCGGATTCCGGCTGTCCATACTCCTAAAATCCCTATTATTAAGGCTGTTCCTCAGGGCTTGGTCCATCAACGTATCGATAATAGCTTGGAATATGAGAGGCGGATGCTTGCAATGGGGCTTTATCGACCAGAGCTCTGGAAGGAGGTCGCAACGGTGGAAAAGATTGGTCCGGAGGAGTTTGAGGACCCGCAACTCTCGACACTTTACGAAACGCTAATAAAGGCTTATGATCCTGACGTATCCGTACAAACGGATTTGGCTGCGGCCAATCAAACGATCCGCCCTCCGGCAACCCTGACGCCGGACGAGGTGAAGACATTCAATGCTTTAGCCTTTCTAGGCGAGCGAGAATATCAGGGGCAATCGCTTGAAGAGCTCAAGCGCGAACTAAAGACTGCGGCAGGAACGCTTCGCTTGCATCGCAAGAAACGAGAGCGACTGCAGCTGGAACATGAGATGAGAGAGGCGGAGCGACTAGGAGATCAGTCTCGAATACTCGATCTGTTAAAACGTTTCAGTGCACTCAATTAATCGCTCGGCCGATGGAGAATATCCGCGGCTCGGCCAACGTATGCCAGCTAAGTCACCACGTTCAGCTAAAAAAATGAAAACGAAGTTCCATCCAACGAAGCCTTCTCCTAAAAAGAAGGTTGAGGAGAAGAAGTCTCCAAAAAAGTTACCAAAGGATGGAAAGAAGCCAATGGGCACACCATCGGTAGCGAAGAAGACGGCACCATATGTAAAGACGCCACCTCCATCACAGGAGATTATTGATAAGTTGTTTGATAAGGCCCGCGCTCGTGCATTTTTGACCGAGAATGAGGTCTTGTATGCGTTTCCAGAAGTGGAAGATTATATCAGCTCTTATGAGGCGTTTATTGATCGTCTCGATGCGGCTGGCATCGGAATGGTTGAGCAAAAGGAAGGTATTCTTGGTCGTACAAAAGAGCGACAAGAGATCATGCAGACATTGCATAGCGCTGGCGATGAACGTCGTGGTCGTATTGATGCGTCAGAATTACTGACGGCGGATTCGATTCAGATGTACTTGCGTGAGATCGGAAAAATTCCGTTGCTTACCGGCGAGCAAGAAGTGTCGCTTGCGAAGCGTAAAGAGAAGCTGGATAAAGAAGCAGAGAAGGCATTGATTGAGGCAAACTTGCGTTTGGTTGTTTC
>CAIXDN010000072.1 GCA_903918235.1 Candidatus Uhrbacteria bacterium | reverse complement strand
GCAAGGGATTGACATTTTCTATTTTTTTGGCTTAAATAAGCCACGTTCTTTTCCAAGGAGATTCAATGACTCACGACCAAGAAGTTGATACATCCACGCTGATTGAATTCCGACAGACGCTTGTGGACATGAAGAACGGCTTCACCCTCACCCTTTCCGTTAAGATTGGCGAAGAAGGTATCATGATCGGTCATGAGTTTGGCTCCAACGATGGCATGTGCAATGCATCGTCTCAGGGACAAATCACTATCGATACCCTTAAGGGACTGCTTCATTCTTGTCATCAAGACGAGATCGAGATCGTCGGCGTGAAGATCATGACGCAGTCGTACGATCCTCAGACGCGCGAGATGAGCGATAGCATCGATACACTAGAGGTTTCATTCCAAGAGCCTCTCAATTTCCGCCCGTTCTTTCTCCAATTTCTCCCGATCGCCATCAAGGCAGCTGAGCTTCTTGATGATGAGATCCTGCCATATACGGTTACCACAACGAACCCCGGCATGTGCTAACCCTGTCACTCAGAACCCCGCCCGACGACTGTCAGGCGGGGTTCTTCTGTTTTACAGTATGAACATTTTCATTATCAGCCAATACACTCTCATCACAGGATTTCCGATGTGTTCTAGTATTGGGTTGCGGACATGCTCTTCTTGGAATCGGATGTCGGCGACGGCTAAGCGGAGGAGTTCTTGGTCACTTATGGTGCGCAACGATTGAATCTTTTTACGACGTTGCAAAATCCATTTCCAGAATACTGGATCAAACCACTCGCAAAGCTGTTTCCATTTCATATCGAACCAACCATTCTTTATCGCGAATAGCGACAAAGCGAGGTCCATCACCAGTGCGATTGGCGCTACAAGAATTACTGTCCAAATCTTATAATAAGACAGTATTAGTACCCAGCGGTTACGCTCCATCCAGTAATAATTTATCTTTGCTTTTCCAAATTGATAGTGGTGCCAAATCACCGAGGTTGGCTCGATGACAATCTTCCATCCTTGCGAGCGTAAGCGCATCGAGATATCTGTGTCTTCGTGATAGGAAAAGAATTTTTCATCAAAGAGTTGCTCGTTGTTTAATGCGGAAATACGGACGAGTGCGGCCGCGCCTGAAGCGTAACCGATTTCCCGTAGGGGCACTTCATGCATTGCCCCTACCGATGCACGATAATCATTGGAATACCCAAAACCCAGAAAATGATAGGCGTTTCCTGAAGAATTTATGCGATCACGCTCTTGGCCGAGAAGCATCAATGATTGAACGATCGCTATTTTTTCATCTGACTGAATGCGCTCGACGGCTGCGCGCAAAACATGCGGGTCAACATCCGTGTCTTCATTCAAAAGATAGACAAACTCACATCCGAGTTCACGAGCTTTTTCTAAACCAAGATTATTATTTCCTGAGAAGCCAATTTCTTTCTCGAAGAAAAGATACGAGATGCGCGGTAACGTCGTACCGGACTTGGGTAACCAGACTTGATCGAACCATGACTTGATTGGTTCACGACTGCCTTTGGACTCAACACAAATCAGCTCAACACGTTCACGTAGATACTCAAGTTTTTCAAGCGAAGTGAGACAACGTGAAATATCCTCTCGACCATTGGAAGTCGGAAAGGTGAGGAAAATAATTCCGACCTTAGGAAGTGAAGGCGTCATACCAAGATTGAGCAACTACTTTTGGAGAGACTAGAAAGGTTCCAGCAGAACGAATGAGTTCGGTTGCGAGAGATTGCGAAAGATCCTTCAAGCCCAGCGACCAGCGAAAATGCCGACGGTAGATACGAAGCTGATTTGTATAGGCGCAGCGACGTAAACGAGCCGGACGTTGCCATTCCGAGAGAAAACGCTCAAGAATATTCCGCTTTTGTTGTAATCCTCGCTTATGCCAGGCGATAGCGTTTGGCTCAAACCATGCGACAAATCCTGCTCGGCGCAGACGTAGGGCGATGTCAACATCTTCTTTGTACATAAACCAGGACGGATCAAAGAGTCCGCCGGCTTTCTCGATCGCTGAGCGACGGTAGAGGGCCACGGCACCGGAAATGCCAAAGACCTCTCCATCGGACGACGGAATGGTTTGACGATCAACAATTCTCGCGAGGCATTTATATTCTATTCCTGTTGTGTCAACGGTTTTTTTATCTTGGCGATAGATAAGACCTGTCACGCTTGCGATCTGCTCATCTGATTCTATGCGCTTCATCACTTCCTCGAGATATGTTGGCGCAAGCGTCGCATCGTCATTTAAGAGAAGGATAAATGGTGCTTGATGCATGCGATAGAGTTTATCGTGACCCCCATCGAAGCCAATGTTTGTCTTTGATACTTGGAGCTTGAAGTTTGACATACTTGATTGAAGCATTGTTTCTGCATCATGAGACTCAACAGTGTCTTCTGAATTATCTAGGAAAAACAACTCAAAATCACGGTAGGTTTGTGCGTTCAAGGAATCTAAAAGTGGCTCAAAATGTTGCGAGCTTTTATAGAGAATGATTTGTATTGCTACTCGTGACATATTGTTTTACTGAGAAATGCTCTCGGCAACTTTTGTGATGATCAAAATGACTGGTTGTACAGCTCGGATGATCCACGCTCGCCAACCTGGATGCCATTTTTCAAAATAGGAACGCATTGATCGCAAGAAGAGCGACTGCTTCCGGTAGAGTTTTACCTGTTTGAAACTCTGTCCAACAAGATCACGCGCAATAATCGTTGGAACGTACATCACCTTCATCTTATGCTTTTGAACTTGCTTACAATAATCAACCTCTTCAAACCAAATATAATATCGCTCATCCAATAGGCCGATCGTGTCGAGCGCCGTACGGTTGATCGCAAAATATGAACCTCGTACTGTATCCACAACTTGCTCGCTCTCTGGATTGAGATCGACGGCGTGATAGCGATCTAAACATCGAGGAATGAGACGTGACAACTTACACATCACAATCATCTGATCGCTGACTGTTGGAAATCGGCGCATGTGGTGCATGAGCTTTCCGTTTTTACTTAGGAGCTTGCCACTCACCACCGCCACATCGGGATGCGTATCTAAAAACGTGACTGTTTTTATTAGCGCGTCAGGTTCAACCATCATATCTGGATTCAGCAGAAGCATGTGCCGTGCATTTGAGGCGACAATCCCTTGATTACAAGCCTTAGAAAAACCACTGTTTTCTTTGTTCGCTATGACGATCATTTCTGGATACAGCGCCTTTACCGCCTCGACTGTTCCGTCTTTTGAAGCATTGTCAACGACAATTACTTCAAGGCTCATACCTTGATTTTGATGCAGTCTCTCGAGATTCTGGAGCAATAGATCACGAACGTTCCAGGAAACGATCACAATGCCCAGGTCTTTTTGGCTTACTTGCGCCATATTCTTAAAGAATACCCTATCACGGACGCACCGTATTGCAATACGTGGCAACATCGGCGAGAATGCAACTATATGCGTTTACTTGTTACTGGTGGGGCAGGGTTTATTGGATCGAACTTTGTACGATATTGGCTCGCAAATCATCCTGAGGATCAGATTACGGATCTTGATGCGCTAACCTATGCCGGGAACCCACGCAACCTCGATGGGATCGATGGAAGACGTCATACATTTATTCATGGCGATATCCGCGATGTTACGACGGTTGAGAAAGCGATGGATGGCGTCGAGGTCGTCGTGCATTTTGCGGCCGAATCGCATGTAGACCGATCGATTGACGGAGCGCGTATCTTTTTGGAAACAAATCTTTTGGGAACACATACGCTTTTAGAAGAAGCTAAGCGTCGCGGAGATCAAATCAAACGTTTTCATCATATTTCAACGGATGAGGTTTTTGGATCGCTCACTATCAATTCTGTTGAAAAGTTTCATGAAGACACACCGTATGATCCGCGCTCTCCGTATAGCGCAAGCAAAGCGGCTTCCGATCATATCGTACGATCCTATTTTCATACGCATGGTTTACCGGTAACGATTTCAAACTGTTCCAATAATTATGGTCCGAATCACTTTCCTGAGAAATTGATTCCTCTTATGATTATCAATGCGATGCGTGATATTCCCCTACCTGTTTATGGTGACGGAATGAATATTCGTGATTGGATTCATGTTGAAGACCATTGCGCGGGTATTGAGGCTATTCTTACAAAAGGAAGAATCGGCGAGACTTATTGTCTTGGTGGAAATGCGGAGCGACATAATATCGATGTCGTAAAGCAGGTTTTGGCGTTGATGGAAAAACAAGAACGTTTAATCAACTATGTGGAAGATCGCAAAGGCCATGATCGTCGATATGCGATCGATTCTTCAAAGGCAAAGACGGAACTTGGCTGGGAGCCAAAGAAGACGTTTGAACAAGGATTAAAGGAGACGGTGGAGTGGTATAAAGACAATGAACACTGGTGGAAGCCGCTGATTTAGCCTCAGTGCTCAACCGTTGACACGCTCTCTTATTTGCGCTCTACAATTGGTGTAAGAATGAAGTAACTTGTATGAAAATACTTATCTTTGGATCAAAGGGTTTTATCGGTAGCCGGATGCTCAAGGCTTGGCCTGAAGCTATTGGGACAGATGTCCGTATTGATGACAGAGAAGCTGTTCTCCGGGTTCTGGATGAGCATAAGCCTGATGCTGTCTTGAATGCTGCTGGACGCACAGGAAAGCCAAATGTCGACTGGTGTGAGACGCATCAAGTGGAAACCATGCACGACAACATTATCGGTGCGCTTGTTTTGGCAGAGGCTTGTCAGGAACGTCATACATATCTTTTACATTTAGCGACTGGCTGCATTTTTTACGGAACCTCTCCAGATCCACGCGGTTGGACAGAAGATGATTTTGCTAATCCTTCCGCTGTGTACACGCGATCCAAATACGCCACCGATCTTGCACTTACAACCTATCCAAATGTTGGTATTGCTCGTTTGCGCATGCCAATTGATGATGCTCCAAGCCCAAACAATCTCATTGATAAACTCGCTAAATATAAACAGGTTATTGATGTTGCGAATAGCGCTACTGTTATCAGCGATTTAATTGATGCCTGTTATAAAATAATGCAGAAACGTGGTACGGGCGTTTTCCATACGGTGAATCCGGGTGTTCTCTATCACCGGAATCTCTTAGCCCTTTACAAAGAGCTTGTTGACCCGACACATCAGACCGAATGGATCCGTGAAGAAGACTTGGTCGCTAAAGGACTTGCAACAAAAAAACGCTCAAACAATATCATGCAGAGCGAGCGATTGAAGGCTCTTGGAATCGAGATGCGTCCAATCGACGTTGCTTTGCGTGATGTCATGGTCAAATATGCACAGCAGGCTACAGAGAAGCGTAGAATGGAGCAGGCAAATAATCCGATCAGTTTTTTACGATCTGAGTCTCCACTTTCCGCCTCTTCTCCAGCATCTGCACCAAAGATGAAGGGCGTTATTCTTGCTGGCGGTAAAGGGACACGGCTTGCACCACTTACCAATATTACCAATAAACATTTGCTCCCTATTGCAAGCAAACAAATGGTGCTCTATCCCCTTCAGACATTACTGGATGCGGGCATTCGTGAAATCTTGATTGTGACTGGGCCTGACCATGCTGGGCATTTTATGAATCTTCTTGGATCTGGTTCTAAGTTTGATTGCCGACTTACCTATCGCGTACAGGATGAATCAGGTGGTATTCCTCATGCGCTTGCCTTGGCAGAAGACTTTGTTGGTAATGATCATGTTGCCGTTATCCTTGGCGACAACTTGTTTGAGGACAATTTCTCTGGACCAGTCAGTTCGTTCCAAACTGGAGCTATGACGTTTTATAAGTCTGTTCCCGATGCTCATCGTTTTGGCGTTGTAGAAATCGACTCTTTTGGGAATGTTCTTTCTATTGAAGAGAAGCCTCAGAATCCAAAAACAACTTTTGCTCAGGCTGGATTATACATCTACGATCATCATGTCTTTGACGTTATCCGAACGCTCAGACCATCTGGACGCGGCGAGTTTGAGATCGTTGATGTGAACAATGCCTATCTTCAAAAGCGACAACTTGTTGCACGTCCTATCCGCGGATTCTGGTCTGATGCTGGAACATTTGAGAGCTTGCAGCGAGCGAACGAGTATTTTGCAAAAAAATAATTGCAATCCTGTTATACTCACACCATGTCAAAACGTATTGTTATTATTGGTGGAGGTTTTGCGGGCCTTTTAACAGCTCGTAACTTAGCGCGACGTTGTCGGTCTGATGAAAAAGTTTTTCTCGTCGATAAGAAGCCTCGGTTTTTGTTTACTCCGTGGCTCGTAGATGTTCTCGCAGGCGATCTAAAGATAGAAGCCATTACGCATTCCATTAACGAGATCGCAAAGCGATGTGGCTTTTCTTTTATTCAGGGAACGATGAAAGAGGCTGTACGCGCTGAACATCGCGTTATCGTCGAGACGGCAAATGGTGAAACGTCTATCGGCTATGACGTGCTACTACTCTGCCAAGGAGCACGTACAGCCTTTTATGGCATTCCGGGAACGACTACCTGCTGTATGCCGCTCAAAGTCGAGGAGGATGTTGAGCGTATTCACCTTGCAACCCAGACACTCCTTTCCAAGGGCGGTGGCTCCGTTGCAGTCATTGGAGGTGGACCGACCGGAGTTGAAGCGATCTTCTCTCTGAAACGCTATGCAGAAAAACTCACTCGTGAGAATCCGGCATTCAATAAAGTAAAACTTACTTACACGCTCGTCCAAGCCGCGCCACAAATCTTACCTGGTTTGTCTACCAGTCTCGTTCATGCCGTTCTTACGGAACTCAAAGACGCCGCTATCGAAATCAGTGTCGGAGATCCCGTTGCTCAGGTCGAGGATCACATGATCATCACGAATTCAGGTCGAAAAATATCGAGCGACATAACGGTGTGGGCGGCTGGGATAGAGGCAAATAAAGTTGCGATCGAACCGGAACCGGAAAACAAACAAGGATATCTTGTTGTCGATAACTATATGCGTCTTGACGATGCAATTTTCGTCGCCGGCGATACTGCCTCTTTTGGACTCAAGGGCGCAACGATTCCAAAAATGGCACAGGCAGCCATGCAGATGTCGGACGTCCTCACGAGGAACATACTCTCCGTTTTATACGGAGGAGATCTCAAGCCATTCACTATTGAGAACAAGGGCTTCATCATCACGCTCGGCACGACGGCTGTTGCAAGCCTATTTCATCGATTCACGATCAAATCACCGCTCTTTATGCTCTTGCGCGGTATCTTTTACCGAGCAAAGTTCAAGCAGATTGTTGGGTAAGCAATGGGCGGCCGCGTTTTATTAGCTCTATCTCGAGCCACTTGTGGTGTCGATCTCGTTTTTCCTGCTCCGGCATCGCGCGCTGTTGACATTCCGGGCATTTACCAAAGAAGAAGTTGGATCAGAAATCCGGATACTCACTCGGGTCCTGTGGAATATCTATGTAATGTGGGCAAAGCGAAGCAGGCGAATGTGCCCATCATGCAAGGGCATGAACTTTCCAAAGACGAGTCCTGACCCGAGCTTCTTATCAAGAGCGTTTTCCATATCACGTTGTTGGATAAGCAACTTCCGGCGCTTTGGTGTGGCGATTATAAGCCCTCCGCCAAGCGATCAAGCCGGTTGAGGCAAGAACGAGAAAGATCACATATTCAAGAGAGATAAACTTTACGTCTTTCACGTAGTAGAGGCCTATACCGATAATGTCGACAAGAATCCAGAGATACCAGCACTCAATTTTCTTCTGAGCCATCAGGATCGTTGCGGCAAAACTCATGACCGTGGTAAAGGCGTCGAGATAAGGGAAGTCGGCCGGAATAAGAAAGACAGACGGGAGGATCAAGTGAACCTTGGACATAAAGAAGCCGAGCGCGAGCGTTCCGATGATGATAGACAAGACGTAGCGGATATTCTCACGCGTCGAAGCATGTAGTACCTTCAGCTCCTTATCCGGCTCACCCGCTTTCACACGCGTCCAAGCCCACCAGCCGTAAAATCCGGTAATAAAGAAATACGCTTGCTCGACCATATCGGAGTACAGCTGAATTTGATAAAACAGGGCAAAGAACAGAATCACGGCAACGATTCCTACCGGCCAGCTCAACACCTTGCGCTTGGCTGTGAGATACACGCTCCAGATATTGAGGATCGTTCCAAAAAATTCCAGATAGCTCATCGGATAGCCCATCAGCGTGAAAAACGTCGTATCGATCGAGAAGATATTCATCATATGTGTATCTTGTAAACTAAGTCTATTTTGATGTCAAATCCCATTCCATGGGTTGACTACCTGCTAATTTTCTCGTACCATCTTGGCACTGTTCCTTCTGCGTCCTTTTTCCTTTATTCCGAGATCGTCTAATGGTAGGACTACTGCCTCTGGAGCAGTGTATCTAGGTTCGAATCCTGGTCTCGGAGCCAATAAAAATACTCGCTTGATGGCGGGTGTTTTTGTTATTGAAACATAAGAGCTTGTCACTTATACTTATTTTCTATGCTCGAATATCGTATCGTACCGGCATCCAACTTCACCGAGCTGTCTCCCATCACGCAGTCGTCTGGAGTTTGCTTTGATGGACAGGGACGAATCCTTCTCATGAGACAGCATGGAAAGCGTTGGAATATTCCCGGAGGCACGACTGAGGCAAATGAAACACCGGAAGAGACCATGCGACGAGAAGTCTATGAAGAAACAACCATCGTTCTTGGAGAATGCGCGCCAATTGCTTACCAAGAAGTTGTTGACGATGGTGTGATCATTAAATACCAAACACGATTTGCTTGTCTTATTAAAACTATAGAACCGCAACGCCTTGATCCAGATACAAATACCATGCATGAACTCGCTTTCATTGAACCGAGCCTCGTGATGAACTATATCGAATACAAGCAATTCAAACTCTTATTTGAGCTAGCAGTGCATTGGTACACAGAGCAGTTGAGTTCTTCCGCAAAATAAAACACTCGCCATTAGGCGAGTGTTTTATTTTGCAAGCTAATTTGTTGGAAGCGTGTTTGCCGGAACCGCGGAGCCTTCTTTTGGCATGATCTTTTTTAACATATCCCCATCAGATGACTTTGTCGCTTTTGCGCTTAAAACCTGATCGAGTCTAGCGTTTAAACGCGTAATCATGTCCTTGAGCTCTGCGATATCTGACCGATTAGCGGTTTGCTTGGACAATGTCTCTGAACGTTGCGTCTGACTTGCTGATACTGACTGAAATGCAACCGTTCCTGTGACAACGAGAGCAAGCGATGTAATAATTGCCGCAGACCAGGCATGCGTTGATCCACGAGAGGCTGTAAATGCATGGTGATCACCAAGACTTGATACAGGTCCTACATACTTTACCCGACATGCTGATCCACAAGTATCGTGGCCACATTCTGAGCTCATGCCACTTGGAATAGGAGAAGCGCCGGCTTTTACAGACGCTGTACGTCGACGTGGTTTCGGTGTTGTAGAGCTTGGCATACAGAAAAAAAGGACTAGTATTATCTTTAATAATATCGTGTTGATGGAATCATACCATTTTGAAATTCCCCATGCAAAAACCCGCTTTTTAGGCGGGTTTTTGCATGGTGCGCGCACGTAGATTCGAACTACGGACCTTCACAATGTCAATGTGACGCTCTAACCAACTGAGCTATGCGCGCGGAACAACGTG
The DNA here is from genome assembly GCA_903918235.1 of Candidatus Uhrbacteria bacterium. Lineage (GTDB taxonomy): Bacteria > Patescibacteriota > Patescibacteriia > 2-12-FULL-60-25 > 2-12-FULL-60-25 > CAIXDN01. The sequence goes on along the minus strand of CAIXDN010000072.1, from coordinate 17,141 downwards.
ACGAGATATTAGCGGACCGTTGCTTACTCGTCAACGGAACGAATGACCCCGCCTATATTTTATCTATAGGCGGGGTTCTAGGGGCGTTGTTATTTCAGCTTTTTGAGGTAGGTCTGTAGATAAGAGATCAGTGCAGACCTTTCAAGTGGCTTCTGTACTATCACAGCTTGTCTCTTTTCAAGCTCTTTTTTTTGATTTTCCGTGAAGCTATTACCTATAACAATACGCCAAATCAGTTTGTCACCAAGCCTTTTCTTTACCTGATCAACAAGCTCGCAGCTTGTCATACCTACCGGTTCATCTTCTATCAACATCCCCCAGAATGCTTCAGGGGTTCTGATTGATTCTTCCTCGACGAAGTTCATTGCGCCGAGACAAGAGCTTACAATCTTTACCTCAATATATTGACCGCAACTCAGACTGTATCTTGTTGCCAGTCGATTCCAGGCATTTGCCCGCCTCTCTTCTCGAGCAATGATCACCAAGCGAGCCTTCTTCATCTGCGATCTCCTTTAAGGACTGATTACCAACTACGACACTTAACCAGTTCTATAAAGTTTGTCAATCCTTTTTATTCAAGCAACTAAAAAATCGCCCGAGGGCGATTTTTCGCTTGGGCAATAGAAGAGTGATTGGAGGACCGGTCTGACCGTGAATCTACTTATTCATGACACCTTCGAGGATGTCACGAATAGTTTAGAATCGACCTTCGGTGTTTCATTCCAACAAAGTTGAAATTGAATCTCCCTAGAAAGGAGGTGATCCATCCACAGCTTCCGCTACGGATGCCTTGTTACGACTTAGTCCCTATTGCTGGCTCTACCTTCGTCCTCTCATCGAGGCCTTCGGGCATATCCAACTCTCTTGACTTGACGGGCGGTGAGTACAAGACCCGAGAACGTATTCAACGCCCCGTGGCTGATAGGCGTTTACTAGCAAATCCGGCTTCATGGGGGCGAATTGCAGCCCCCAATCCGAACTGGGGCCAGGTTTGGTGGGATTAGCTCCGCCTTGCGGCTTGGCAACCCATTGTCCTGGCCATTGTAGCACGTGTGTAGCCCTAGGTGTAAGAGCCATGCTGATTTGACGTCATCCCCACCTTCCTCCCCGTTATCCGAGGCAGTCTCTCGTGAAAAATCAACACGAAATGGGGGTTGCGCTCGTTACCCGACTTAACGGTACATCTCACGACACGAGCTGACGGCAACCATGCAGCACCTGTACAGCACCCTCGAAGGCGGCCGATGTTTCCACCAGCTTGCAGCTGTATGTCAAACCTAGGTGAGGTTCCTCGCTTACCATCGAATTAAACCACATGCTCCTCTGCTTGTGCGGGTCCCCGTCTATTCCTTTGAGTTTTAATCTTGCGACCGTACTCCCCAGGCGGGATGCTTAATGCGTTAGCTATTTTAACCGACTCCGGGAGGGTCGATACTCCCGAAATCTAGCATCCATCGTTTAGGGCGTGGACTACAGGGGTATCTAATCCCTTTCGCTCCCCACGCTTTCGTCCCTGAGTGTCAGCAATGTTCCAGTACGCTGCCTTCGCATTTGGTGTTCTTACTGATATTAACGCATTTTACTACTACACCAGTAATTCCGCGTACCTCTCCCATGCTCGAGCGAACCCGTATCGTTGGCGGTGTCTGGGTTGAGCCCAAACATTTAACCAGCGACGTGATAAGCCACCTGCGGACCCTTTACGCCCAATAAATCCGGATAATGCTTGAGGTCTCTGTATTACCGCTGCTGCTGGCACAGAGTTAGCAACCTCTTATTCTTCAGGTACCGTCATGATTCGTCCCTGACAAAAGCAGTTTACGGACCGAAGCCCTTATTCCTGCACGCGGCGTCGCTCGGTCAGGCTTTCGCCCATTGCCGAATATTCCAGACTGCAGCCACCCGTAGGTGTCTGGGCAGTGTCTCAGTCCCAGTGAGGGGGGTCGTGCTCTCACACCCCCTACCCGTCATAGCCTTGGTGAGCCATTACCTCACCAACTAGCTGATAGGCCATAGGCCTCTCTCGTAGCGTCTTGCGACTTTACTCTTGCGAGACCATCGTGGAATTAGCGTTCCTTTCGAAACGTTATGCCCGACTACGAGGCAAGTACCAATGTGTTACGCACCCGTTTGCCACTAACCATCAACAGTATTGCTACCACTAATGATTCGTTCGACTTGCATGCCTTAGGCACGCCGCCAGCATTCATCCTGAGCCAGGATCAAACTCTCAGTTAAAACCCGCAAAGTTCCTGGCGGAACTTTGGGATCAAGTAACCCACCAAAAAAAGCTTGCGCCGTTTTTGATGGGCCCACCCCTCCGCGCATAGCGCATTGGGTGGGAAGACCAGATCTTTCCAATCACTCTTCTATTGTCAAAGCTTCGCATGAGTCACTGCAGAATCTCTGTGGAGAACTCAAGATGTGTCGGAAGTTTAGATAAATGATTGATAGCTGTCAAGTGCCTGGAAGTTCTTCAGTTTTTCGCCTGAATAACCGCTAATGTTAGGTCACGCCATTTAGCTGGGGAAAGATCCTCAGCTCGAATCTTTGCCGAAAGACCTATTTTTTCCAAAAGTTCGCCACTTATACCCAGGTTGGATGCCAGAAACTTTCTCGGATGTGCAAATCCCTTCTTCGCGAGGGACATAATCTCCTCGGGATCGATCCCCCAAATCGCGAGACGCTCTTCATGAGACATCGGACTTACTCGAAGCACTGCGGACTCGACTTTTGGCGGTGGGAAGAATGACCCAGGAGAGACGCGTCTTACGAGACTTGTTTCATGCGACGCGTAAGCAACCATGAGTGACAATAATGATTGTTTATTTTTTTGCGAAATAATACGTTCTGCGACTTCGCGCTGAATCAATACCACGAGGTTTGTTGGTGGATTCTTTGCGTAGAGCGCTTTGCGTATTGCGAGCGATGTTATGGAGTACGGTAGGTTTGCGACAAACTTCCATTTCCCTTCTCCCATAATAGAATCCCAGTCAAGTTTTGCGGCGTCGCCTTGGATAAAATTAGGACCCCCCTTGCTCCCCTTGGCAGAGGGGTACGCCGCAGCGAGATATTCGATGAAACGGCGATCGCGTTCTATTGCAATAACATTGGCTCCTTTTTCAAGGAGGGCATTCGTTAATACACCAAGCCCTGGGCCGATTTCTAGGACACGATCCCCTGGCTCAATCTCGGATTCATTAACGATTGTAGCGAGGGCGCTTTTATCGACCAAAAAATGCTGGCCAAGCCCTTTATTGGCTCCGCCTCCGATATCGGCTAGTACGGCTTTTATTTCTGTTGGGTTCATTCGAGTTCTGCGTTTAATTCTGCTTTTAAGTCTCGGCCTTCTGCTTGCGCGCGGAGATAACCTTCTACAAAACGGTCGAGGTCACCGTTTAGGACGGCATCTGTATCGGCTGTCTCTACGCTGGTGCGGTGATCTTTTACCATGTGGTATGGGTGCAAAACGTAGGAGCGGATTTGGCTTCCCCACTCGGCACTTTGATACTCGCCTCGGAGCTTGAGTTTTTCTTTCTGTAATTCTTCTTCTTTTAGCTTCAGTAACTTGGATTTGAGAATCTTCATCGCCGTTTCGCGATTTTGTGTTTGCGAGCGCTCGTTTTGGCAGGTGACGGTGATTTTGGTTGGTAGGTGGACGATACGAACAGCGGAATAAGTCGTGTTCACGGACTGGCCGCCTTTGCCGCCACTCATATATGTATCTATACGAAGATCTTTTTGATCAACATCTATATCGATTGTTTCATCGATTTCCGGGACAACTTCAACAAGAGCGAAGGATGTTTGGCGAAGTGCATCGGCATTAAATGGCGATTGGCGGACGAGGCGGTGGACGCCATGTTCTGATTTAAGGTGTCCGTAAGCGTAACGGCCGGTGATTTCAAATGTCACAGACTTGATGCCGGCTTCTCCCCCACGGGACTCGTCGAGCAAACGTACGTGCCAGCCTTTGTTTTCCGCATATCGGAAAAACATACGCATAAGCATTTCTGCCCAATCTTGCGCGTCGGTACCACCGGCGCCGGCGTGAATCGAGAGAATGGCGTTTTTTTCATCGTAAGCACCGGAGAATAGGAGGGAAAATTCTAAATCGAGATACTGTTTTTCAAGCTCTGTGAGGCGTTTTTCAACATCAGGCGCAATAGATTCATCTTTATCGGACAAGGCCATACCTAGGAGCTCCTGTGTATCCATAACAGCCATTCGAACCTGATTCCAGGCCTCATATTCTTTTTTGAGCTCCGAAAGCTTTTGGGATTCACGTTTGGCGCGTTCTTGATCGGACCAGAAGTCTGGAGCCATGGTCTCGACCTCGAGTGCGGCTATTTCTTTCTTTACGGTGTCCAATTGTAAGATACGCCAAGCCTCATCGACTTTGACGCGTAACGCAGTGGCACGAGCGAGTAATTCATCTAACATAGGGCTTACTATCGCAAAAAATGTGGGTTTGAGCAACCCTTGACAATTGAGGTAAAATGGAGTTAGCTAAGACATCGCCACAAGGGCATGTTCTTTAAAAAGGAGTTCACATGATCTCCGACGAAGATCTTGAAAAGATCTACGCAAACCCGTATCCGCGCATCACGCTCAAAAGTGGCGAATACTATCTCGAACAGAACAGCGCAAAGCGGTTCCGAATCTATCCGCCTGGTGAGTCACTCTTGAACGCCGTACTTGCCGACACATTGTCGCCAGAAGAACGACGCGATCTAAGAATTGGCTCAATGCGCACGCATAATAAATATGATGCGAAGGCACTTCACTGTCTCGAAGAACTTCTCCGTCTTGCACCCCTGCCTACCAACTAAAAGAGGCCCCGTCCAACTATCGGACGGGGCCTTTCTCTTATCCTTGTACCAGTTCGGAAGATTCAAAGCCATTAAAACCAATAATGGAATTCTGAAATTCTAGATCTGAGTCCATCTGACGCATTCTCATGTTTTTTCGTTTTATCAAAGCCTCTTCTTCTTCGCTGACGACTTTCAACACACGTCGCAAGTGCGCAATAATTGGCTGTTGTTTCCCATATTCAGATTCAGCCAGACTTTTTAATTGACTCAATATCTCACCGAGAGATGGAATACGTACGAGATCCAGCTCCCTAGTACCTGGACGAAAACGAATCAATCCCAAAACACGTAGCGCCGTTTCAGATAATTGGACCTTCATTTGATGAAGTATATATGGACAGAGTCGCTCCATTGCTTCATGCGCCTTATCAAAGTTCGAATAAATTGAACCAAAGTCTTCCACTAAGTCGCTAGGCACATAAATACTCAAGCCGATCGTCTCGATTCTTCCATAACTTGGCTCTTTCCTATGATTTATTTCTAGATATTTTTTTGAATCAGCCTGATACTCTACTGGCGTCAAAAACCGTTCTCCATTTCCATAAACCGTGTGAGGCACACTTGAATTATCGGACCGTACTTTTATACGAGAGTCATACCAAAATATTTTTGCAGGATCAATCTTGGTCGGATCCATTCTCGACAAGTCGAGGCTTCGCTTATCAGCGATCGCATCAATATTCGTCGTAATATCTAAAGAAATGGCTGAGGCGTTTATTTTATTTTCTGATCCTTTTACAGACGCTTCGTCCCCATCCGAAAGTAACAAAATCGCGTCTGCGCCCTGAGACAAGTCATCCAGCTCGGTAGGAAAATAACACGTGCCCTGATCTTTCAATAGATTATATCCTTCACGTTCCGTTTTTTTGCCACGCTGAAATGCATAAGGCCGAGTCTTTCCCTGGGAATCCAGCGCTTCAAGCACCATGCCTTCAGCGATCTTATCGGGCGTCTGACCGTTAAATCGTTCGGCAACCTGTTCAGAAACATGTCTTCCTTCCTTTTTTTTCTTTTGGCCTTTTAACTCATCGCGATCCGCCTGTGTATGTCTGATACGCCCTTCATTATATATCCATTGAATTTCATCTTCTTTCCAGCGTGCCACGATCCTTTCTTGCGCATCACGCGCGATTTGTTTTTCTGCTGGAGTGAGCTCACGAGCTACTTTTCTGTTCGTAAACTCAATAGCTTTACGAACACCCCCTCCCCCTAAACCTCCTTTGGGAATATCTCCATCTGCCGGAGATCTTACAGAACCTTCAAAAGGATTACTCATATCGTAATAATACTATTATATCAAAAATTTGACCTTTCGTCTAGCATTGACAAAATTCGTTTTTTAGGGTTTACTGTTTTCTCGTCGATGTGACGAGTTCACCTGTAAGGAGTCCCATGTCGGAACGTGAAATTCAAGAGCGTCTCAAGGAAACCTATCCGCGCTTCATCCAGAACGATCGTGGCTGGGTGCTGGAAACCGCTCCCAATCGCTCCATCTCGGTGCCAAACCCAGACGACAAGCTGGCGTACGTCGCGCAGAAGGGCCGATTCAACAAGGCTCAGCTCCGCGATCTCCAGCTTGCCATGCTGAAGCGGATGTCGGTTCCACCGGATCCCTCGGCTATCTTCCACCTCGAGCAGCTCATCGAAGCTGCCGGCTGATCTCACTCAGGCCCCGATTCTGTCTGCAAAGACTTGATCGGGGCCTGAATTCGTTTTCTTTATCTTGAAGAGCCCGTCACTCCAGATCGGAGTGACGGGCTCAGTTTTATTTCGCGATGCGACCGTGGAACCATGGGCGTACACGATGCCACTCCTTGGAGGGGCCCATACGCGCGAGGTAGAGGTCTATAATAAAAGGACTTCCTTCGATGATGACGCCGTCCTTTTCCTTCCAGCCTTCGAGCATCATGTTCCGAGGATAGAGGTCTCGATGCGTGAAGCGCTGGTTAAACTCGGCAGTTATGGCGATGCATTCATCGACGATTTCTTCCGAGAAACGCTTCTCCTGTTTCAGAAGCTGATCGATGGTCGAACCGTAGATGATATCCATCAGGAAGACGGATTTTGATAGAAACTCACCCTTTGGCTCAGGGACAGAACATCCTACCTTGTATGCTTTTACGAGCATTTCATACTCGTTTGGCGTGTATCCTAGCTTATGGTATTTCCCACAGACATCCTCTACTTTTGGAAGGCGAAACACGATTCCGTGCTCACCTTCACCAATCGCGAATTGCGAAATGGCCTTGAGCGCATTGGAAACGACTGTTTCATCCATGAACGACCTCCTTAGCAAGGAACTGATAATTTAATAGTAAAAATGCTGTTTTGTCAAGAGGTAGCCATGCAGTTCCGAAACCAACTACGAACTCGCTGATACTCATCAGACTTGCCTACTTCCATGCGCTCAAGATCAATAATTATTGGCGTGCCCTCAGTGACAATACCGTCTTCTACAAGCACATTTTCCAGCATGATATTTCTTTCAAAGAAATCATTATGGGTAAAATGTTTGCAAAAATCCATCGAGATTTCCCTTACCTCGTCCATGATTTCACTCGTGAATTTATAGCCTAAGTCTTTTAACTCTTTTAACGTTTTTGCCTCTTTAACACGTTCCATGATAAATCCATGTTTTTCTGGAATTTCAACGATCGGTTTTGGTACTTGTTTGCCCGCAGCAAATGCTAATTGAAGATTACGAAACTCTTGTGGTTTGTATTCAATTTTATGATACTTCAAACAAAATCCCGCATACTTTGGATTCCCAAAATTTACGACAATGCCAGATTCTCCCTCTCCAATTGAAGATGCAACCAGGTGTTCAAATACCTGTTCAGCCTCGAGACGCAACTCCTCTTCTAATCCCTGCTCAGATTCATAATTAACCGGAGCCATCAAAGGACCACGAAGTTCTGGATTCTTCATATTATGAACCATCATATCAAAAAATCCGCTGGGTACCCAGCGGATTTATTTGTTTTGTTTCTTGATTAGATATTGAAGTTCTTGCGAAGAGCACCGAGAACCGGGACTTCCCAGAATTCACCCATGATGCACTTGATGATAGCGATGAGGTTGAAGATAACAAGAACAAGCCAGGCGAGCCAACCGATCAATGGAACCCAGAAGACAAACATTCCAATCAAACCGGCGATAAACATAACCAAACCTTGCTTTGCATGCTCTTGTGCGAATTTGGAGTCCTTCTTTAGGAAGAGTGGAATAAAGACAAGAATCCAGAGGTAGGACAATGCGGCAACGACCTTGTTGTCGTCGATATCCTTCTTTTCGAAGTGCATGACAGGAACGGCTGTCTTTGGAGCTTCTGTCTTTGGCTGATCGGAGCTTTGTGTGTTATTTTCCATATAATGAATAGTCTATAAGAACCTAGTTGTTTTATCAAGCAAGACGTCTTAAAAGCCCATTCCTCCGCCCATGCCTCCGCCTTGTTCGTGATTTGACTCTTCTTTTTTTGGCTTTTCTACAATGACGCACTCTGTTGTGAGAAAAAGCGCCGCAATGGAAGCGGCATTTTGGAGAGCGAAGCGCGTGACTTTGGCTGGGTCGATGATTCCGGCTTTGACCATATCCTCATAGCGATCGGCGTCGGCGTTGTAGCCCATGTTTCCGGAAAGTTTTTTTACTTCCTCAACGACGACGGAGCCATCTTTGCCGGCATTGTTTGCGATCACTTTGAGCGGTTCTTCAATTGCACGGCGTAAAATACGAACGCCGATCTCCTCTTCCCCTTCTACAACGAGACGGTCGAGAGCTGAGAGTGCACGCAAGAGAGCGACGCCACCTCCTGGAACAATTCCTTCCTCGATCGCGGCTTTGGTTGCGGCGATTGCGTCCTCGATGCGATGTTTCTTTTCTTTCATTTCTACTTCTGTTGCGGCGCCAACCTTGATAACGCCAACGCCACCCAAAAGCTTGGCATAGCGCTCTTGAAGCTTTTCTTTGTCGAATGATGAGTCCGTAGTTTCCATCTGTTTTTTGATCGCAACAGCACGAGCCTCGATGGCGACCTTATCCCCTTTTCCGTCAACAAAGGTGGTTGATTCTTTTGTCGATGTGACTTTGCGAGCGGTTCCGAGATCTTCCATTTCTACGGAATCGAGTTTGCGACCGATTTCTTCTGAGATCAATGTTGCGCCGGTCATGATCGCAATATCTTGCAAGACTTCCTTGCGACGATCTCCAAAACCAGGAGCTTTAATCGCGAGTGCATTAAAGATTCCGCGCAACTTGTTTACGACAAGCGTGGTTAGCGCTTCACCGTCAACGTCATCAGCAATGATCACAAGCTCTTTACGACCAGTTTTCAAGACCTTTTCCAAGATTGGAAGCAAGTCATTTACTGATGAGATTTTTTTATCTGTAACGAGGATACATGGCTCCAAGTACTCTGCTTCCATGCGGTCGGCATTGGTGACCATGTAGTGAGAGACATAGCCTTTATCGATGCGCATGCCTTTTACGGTTTCATGTTGAATGCCAAAGGACTGACCTTCCTCAACGGTGATCACGCCTTCTTTGCCCATTTCTGCCACGATTTCTGCAATCGTTTTTCCAATTTCTTTGTCGTTTGCGGAGATGGAAGCGACGTTTTCAATCATGTCGCCCTGCACTGGCTGTGCAACTTTGTCGCGTAATTCTGCAACAAGCGCTTCAACGGCTTTTTCAATACCACGCTTTACGGAAAGTGGCTTTGCTCCAGCGGTAATATTCTTTAATCCTTCTGCGATCATTGCTTGGGCAAGGACGGTCGCTGTTGTTGTACCATCGCCAGCGACGTCATTTGTTTTTGACGCAACTTCTTTTACAAGCTCAGCGCCCATGTTCTCGATCTTGTCCTCGAGCTCGACTTCTTTTGCGACCGTGACACCGTCTTTTGTGATGGTTGGTGAACCATAACCACGATCGATCACGACATTGCGACCCTTTGGACCAAGGGTTACTTTCACGGCATTTGCCAACTTATCGACACCACGTTTGAGTGCTTGGCGCGCTTCTTCATTAAAAACAATAACTTTGGACATAGCAAATATTTACTTATTCAATAACGGCAAGCACATCGGACTCAGAAATGATGAGATATTCTTTTTTATCTACCTCAACTTCATCGGGTGAATATTTTTTGAAGACTACTTTATCGCCGACTTTTACGGACATGGCGATGCGATTTCCTTTCTCATCGATGCGACCTGGACCAGCGGCGATGATTACGCCTTGTTCTGGACGTTCTTTTGAGGATGTTTCTGGTAACACTAGGCCTGAAGCGGTCATTTCTTCTTTCTTGCCGGCCTCGATAATGAGGCGGTCTGCGAGAGGGCGTAGGTTCATATTGGTACCTTCTGTTTTATCAGAAAATGTGCGCTTGTCAATAAAACGACAAAGCCCCGAACCGTGTGGTTCGGGGCTGTCAGATCAGTCTTGCACGCTATCTAGTTCCTCGAGTTGTAGCCACTCGATCGACTGTACTGTTGGGAGGTGAAATGCTCTCTCTCGATCGAGGTCGAGTGAGCCGAGATGCAGACTTTCTGGAGCTTGCGCCCACTTCCAGATGTTTCGAACAAACAGGAGGCAGAAGCGCTTGATCCAAGCCTTGAGCTCGGGCTGTTTGTATTTGGTACGCAATGCTTGATACATCGCTACTGGAAGGAGCTTCTCGCCAGCAAAGAGCTTGAGACAGTCGTCAAGCACTTCAAATGGCATGAGATCTGCTTCATCGCTCTGACCTTCCTCGAGTTCTGCGGAGGATGTCAGCGTCATGAGATCAGCAAGACCTGGATAGGTCTTTTGACCACGATGATCTCCTCCCTTTGAGAGATGATGCAGGAGCGCAATAATGACGGTCTTTGGAAGATTTGCGATGATCGCAAGCCCACCTTCTCCATCACCACCGATTGTTGAGTATCCGACCGCTTTTTCTGTTTCGTTACTCGTCTGGAGGAAGAGTGCGTCAAGCTCATTGGAAACGTTCCACAAGAGTTGACCACGAATACGCGCTTGGACATTGTGCCCTGTATTGCGACGCAGCGAGTCTTCTCCGCCACGCATCGCTTTTACTGTTGCGACTTCCAGCTCGACGAGATTGCCGATTGGTATCTCTTCAAAGGAAATCCCGAGACCTTCTGCCAGAGATCGTGCTGCGTCTTTTGTTCCATCTGAGTTGAACTTGGTCGGCATTGAGAAGGCTCGGACAAAATCCGCGCGACCGATCTTGAGCTGATCAGCCGCGAGCGCTGCGACGATTGCCGCGAGCGCCGAATCCTTTCCACCACTTAAACCGATCACGACACGTTTGAAGGTACCTGTCTTCTTTACGTAGTCAGCGAGACCGATGGTCATCGCATGCATCAGATCATCAAAATAGATGATTCGTGGATCCGCGATGAACACGGGATCTGGCATAAACGATGCGACTGGACGCTCGAGCTCAGGTACGAACTCACTCCACATGGAGGGCGCTTGTACGAAGATCGGACGCATGTGCGATGATTGCTCATACTCAGCGGATTCACGACGCCATGTCGTGTTTTCTGCACGCCGTCGACTCGTGTGATCGAGATTGATGACGCATGTTTGGACGCTATCCGTCCAACGATGCGCTTCAAAAATCGGCGAGCCATTTTGGATGACAAAGCCACCACCGTCATAGACGAGTGCTCCTTGTCCCCCAAACTGATTGCAGTAAGCGATCGTGCACTCGTTATCACTTGAACGTGTGCGTAGCATCTCGCGGCGCGTATCTAGTACACCGGTGCGAAAGGGAGACGATGAACCGTTTAGGATGAGCTCGGCACCATTACGCGCTTGCTCACCGGTGATTTCATCACTCCAAATATCCTCGCAGATATTGACTGCCACGCGACCCATCGACGTATCGTAAATGATATCGCCAAATGGAATGCCCTTGATCTGGTCATGAAATCCTGACCAACCCGGAGAAACATTCCGTCCCTCGTGAAAAATTCCATAGGTTGGAAGATGGCGTTTTGGTGTCAGGCCGAGAATGCGTCCGCCGTGGACCATTGCGGCAACGTTGTAGGGCTGACCACGACGCAGAATCATGAGGCCGATGACATACATCGCGCGATACTGACTCGTCGTCTGCGCAAAGCGCAGAAGCTCTTCCCATTGTTTGTCGACGTATCCATGCCATTGCACCAGATCTTCCGACGGGTAGCCGGCGATCGTTTGCTCGGGAAATAGTCCTACGTGGCAGTGACGCTTCTCCATCTCATGCGCGGACTGGATCGCCATTTCCGTGTTGGATGTGAATGCGCCGACCGTTGTGTTGAGACTCGCCATGCCCAGGCGAATGGTTCGGATTTGCGAATCCATTTTCATGTTCTCCTCTCCTCTTGTGGTTTGATTGTCACGCCTAGTAATCGCACGGAATGAAAGCATGCGGATTCTCATCGTAGCCAAAGACCCGCTTGTATCGAACAATCTCTTGCTCGGGGCCCGTTGCCTTGGCGAGATTGTCCGAGAGCTTCACCGTGGGCCTGCCATTTGCCTCCACCGCTTTCATGACGAGCGAAAGAGCCGGAAGTCCGAGATCGTTCGTGAGGTTGGTTCCCCAGCCGAATGTCGTACGGATACGGTCCTTGAATCGATCCTGGAGCTCTACGATCTTTGGAAGGTCGAGCCCATCGCTAAAGACGAGCAGTTTATTCTCCGGAGCGATACCATTTCTTTTATAGAAATGAATCGCTTGATTCCCAAAGATCACCGGATCTCCAGAATCATGACGAAGCCCCTTCCAAGACACCGCTTGAATCTGCGTGAAATCGCGGAAGAAAAACTCCGTGCCAAAGGTGTCGGTCAGTGCAATCGACAATCCCGTTTCATATAGACTCCACCAATCACGTAGAACCTGATTGTGGGAAGCCTTGAGCTCCTCATCATTTTTAGCGAGCGCCGCGCAAACCATCTGAAGCTCATGCGCGTTGGTGCCCATGGGCAGCAGACCAAAACGTTCTGCACTCTTTACGCAAGACGTTCCGAGAAACTGGTCCGTGTTTGCAAATTCCTCGGTGAGGAATTCATCGACACGATATTGCCAGCTCTTGCTGAAACGGCGACGCGTTCCAAAATCCGAGAACTTGATATCTGGATGCTTCTTAAGAACATCCACTTTTTCCTTGAGTCGGCTGAGGCCATTAGCCTCGATGGAAGCACGTTCAAGTTTGGTCATCGACATAAGCTCAAACTCGTAGTGCAGTTCATTTACGATCGAGAGTACGAGCGTCTCCCAAAAAATTGCGATGGGCCAAGGTCCCTTTACCTCGACATGCAATTCATCGGAGCCGCGTATCACAATGACTCGTGGCAGCGCTTTAATCCCCTCAAGAAACTTGAGGTACGCCTCGGGGAACATGCGTTCCCCATACTCATTTGTCCCTCGCAGGTAGTGCAGATCCGTTTTGTTAAAACCGATCGTACGTGCGGATTCGAGCTCTTCCTCCAGGCGAAGCATATCGATCATCTCGATGAGACGCTTTCCCTTATTGCGGAGCTTGAGTACGTATCGAACTTGCACGTCAGGAAATTGCTTCCAAACGAGCAAGCCCATCGTGAACTTGTAGAAATCGAGATCAAGCCAGCTCGTAATGATCGGTTCCTGGCGATTCCGTAGCATCACACTCTCCTTTTTGAAGGAACACTCCCCGACACCATGTCCGGGAGAGAAGTAGCCTCGCCTCCAGGAGAAGACGAGGTGCATTCTAGATAAAAGAACGAATCAGCGATGGTTGCGAAGAATCCTCTTCATGTCTGGCCATGACTCCATTGGATCCGTGGACTTCACGAGGTGCATTCCAAGCTCGGCCCATCGCGCCTGAGCTGCTTCTGCCTCGGCGGTGTAGTCGGCGACGAAGCCTCCCTTGCCGTCCGGAACCGTGACCGCGCTCATGCAGTCCGTGAGAATATAGATCGAATTGAAATCTGCTTTCCAGAGCTCCTTTGGCTGTTCCTGGATCTGTGTGGCGATATCGTCGATCGAGCTTTTTACGCAGTGACTCGAAGCTTGCCCGGCGATAATCGTCACTCCGCCGACTGGAGGGATACTGATAAAGTTTCTCCAGTCTGGAACCTTGTTTCTGTCGACCTCTGGCCTGAATACGGAATAGCTCTCCGTGAGTGGATGATCGCCCTTTGGCAGATATTCCGTCTGGCAACTCTTTACGAGCGCATGAAAGAGCATGGCCTCTTCAATCACTCCTGCGAAGGCGTGACCTTCACTCCCTTTCAGGCAGTGGAACGGCCAGATACATAGCTTGTATTTGCCATTTTTTTCCAGCTGCTGACAGTATTTAATTGCCCACTTTTGCATGTCTTCCTGCTGCCCGAGATGCATCCCTGCCATATCCGGGTTTGGCCGGGCCTCTCCCGACTTGATCGTCTCTGCTGTGATCGTTGTGAACGGTTTTATCGGCTCTCCGTTTTGGTCGATCCAGAAACTTGGGAAGAAGATCTGAAACGGGATATGGCTATCTTGTGTCGCCATTACATCGTCAATATGACTGATGTTGCGATACATAAACTCCGCAAGTCGGCGATTGTCTTCCGTGGCTCCGCTTCCGGAACGGCCACCCACGAACAGAGAACCTTCTGGAAAACAGAAGTCTCGTTGAACGTCGATCAGCAAGAGTTCGACGTCAAAATCACCGCGATCGCGACCACTCAAGTGGTAGCGTTTACGCCAGTCCTGCGCGGCTAAAAAAAGCTTTGAGGCATCAGCGCGATGCGACCACTTGGATGCATTCTCTGGATTGTAGAACTCGGGAAGCGGAAATGAGCCCATCACGTAACCCTCCTTTTGAGACTATCCGGCATCTCTCCCTACCTTAATTCTTCCTACATGTCAACCTATCTTAAAGCCCCGAACCAGTTGGTTCGGGGCTTCAGAACAGTTCTATTCTTTGTCTCCCATATCAATGCAAAAGGTACGAACTTCTCCACGTTTTGCCGCAGCTTTGCATGAGAACATGCGCTTGTCTGCCAGCTCGAGCAGTGCTTCCGCATCAGGGATATCAGCTCCCTTGCGCCAGACAATGCCAATATCGGCTTGCACTTGAGCGCTCTCGATGCGGCCAGTATGAGGATCGACGAGATCGATCTCAAAGCTCATTGCTTTTGCCAGCTTGCTTGCCGCAAGCTCAAGATCTTCACGGCCGATCCGTGTGAGGAGTGCCGCAAATTCATCTCCGTGAAGACGCGCACGAAAATCGGACTGAAATACCGCTTGATCAAGCCGGAGGCCAACCTTCTTAATAACACGGTCTCCCTCTGCGTGACCAAAGCGGTCATTTAGCGGCTTGAAGCACCGCATATCAAAGTAGACCATGGCAAGCGGCTCATCCTTACGACGCGACATCTTGATCTGTTCTTCCACGCGCTGGAGAAAGGTTCGCTCATTGAGCAATCCCGTCTTTTGATCGATTTGGACGAGTCGCTCTAGCTCCGTACGATCTCGGAAAATACCGAATGAGCGCAGCAGTTCACCATCTTTAACCATCGGGCCGATGGACAAAGTGCAGGAACGTCTTGTGTCGTCAAAGCGCTTCACGAATACGTGGCGGTTACGTACAGATCCGGCCCCCTCGATGACATGGCTCATCGCTTGTGCAAGCGATACGCCATACTCATCCTCGAGATAGATGAATATCGGTGTCCCGATCAGCTGATGTGGATGATATCCAAATATTTCCAATGCTGCTGGATTTGCATCCGTAATGATGCCGAGCGGATCCGTTGCGATCACTCCGTCTGGGAGATTCTGAAACAACAACTGATGCAGTTTCAACTGGCTACGTTCATATGCCGGAATCAAATCCGGATCTGACGGTTCTTGGCTTGGATATTGATCAAGTATCTTTAACGTCTTCAAGATCACCTCACGTGTTCTGGCGAAAAGAGCTCAAGAAAACTATCAGTTTTTTACCTTCTTGTCAATGATCTCAGGCTCAAGATAGATCCAGATGATGCTTAGCGCCACTAATGATTGACCAGACCAATAGGACCAGAGGTAATGATCAACCATTGCGATTGTCAGCAATGGAATTATGATGAGTACGCGCTTACGTTTTTCTCTTGGGAGCGTATGAAATGCGAGTACTATTATCGTCCCTATTCCTGCGACTCCAACGATGCCCACTTCAGCTAAGGCGAGCAAGAAAATATTGTGCGGAATAATATACTGGCTATCTGTTTTTGTAAAAGCACCGGGGCCGATTCCGAGCCATGGATGTTCAAAGAAAACCGTGAGACCTGTTTGCACGCTTGAAATGCGCTCCGTTACGGAGCGCGCCTCGAGCCTCCCCTCCCCAGTTACTCGAGTGCTTAGCCAGGGCCATTGCCAATAGATCGTAATACATAATGCGAGCACGATCGGGAGTATTTTTGTGATCTTTTTTGGTCTGTACTGATATGCGAGCATTGCCGTCATCATACCCGTCGCTATCCAAGCGGAACGAGAATGCGTCAGAATGAGCGCCACCACAAAGACCATCCCTGTGACTAGCCATAGAACCTGCTTATATCGATCTGATACTACTTGTGCTAACCAAAGCGATCCCGGCAAACCAAGGACTAACCAACCACCAAGAATATTTGGATATGGCATTCCTCCATACGCTCGTAAGTGACGGATCCCCCCTGCCTCAACCACAGCCACACCACGCGTCTCTGGAATTTGTGATGCTATTCCGAGCCATTTTGTCCCAAATACTTCCTGTATAACTCCCTGTTGAATTGCAAGTAATGCGTGCGGAATGAGCGCAAAGACATTCCACATCATAAATTCTCGTACGCTTACTCTTATCCGCACAAGGGACCAGCCAAAGCCTCCAAGCAATAGGATCTGTACCCACCATTGCCACGTCCCCATCGGAAAACTTGTTGCGGAAGACACGAGGACAAGAAGCGCGATTATTATTCCCATCCAAGCAAACCGGTGATCATCTTTTTGCTTCTCAGTATATTGAGACGTCATCGCTCCTAGTATTGTTATCGTCATGCAGATCCAGGACACGTACATTGAGGCATCCGAAAATAGCAGACGTGTCTGCCAAGGTAAGACAATTAGTGCTATACGCCAGGACCAACTACGTAACCACTCCATATTTTTTACAGGTTTCTCTAGCGATCTCGCGGAAACGTTCTCGTCCGTCATCGGCGTGAAATTTTAGCACGTGGTTATTCATGATCACACGCGTATCTTGGTTGCGCATCGCTTTTAGCGTCTTTGAGATC
>CAIXDN010000071.1 GCA_903918235.1 Candidatus Uhrbacteria bacterium | reverse complement strand
TGAAAGTTGGGCGAGGCTTATTAACTTTATGATGTTACATAATCCAGACTTGGAACGACTTCTTGTTGATTATGTTAAAGAAAATCGCGGATCTGACGAATATCTCGATCTCATGCTTATGCGTGTTTATAAGCTATGCTTTTTGATTGACTATTATACTCGTTCGTACCAAAAAACAGATGGCGATCTTCATGAACTTTCAAAAGAACGCATTACTTTTTGGTCAAGTGCTTTAGATTCGATACTTCATTCTCAAGCCGTACCACGAGAGGTTATTGATCACTATAAAGATGTCTGTCAACGACTCCGCTCATCCGAAGAACGCAAGCGACAAAAAGAAATTTCGGGTTAGGTGAGATTGAGGTGGAGCAGTGGCTTCATCTTTTCAAATAGTGCAGATGACGCAACAGCAATAATTGGTTGTGGTTCGTAGCTGATCTCGACAGGGATACCTTTTGCTGAATACACCTCTCCTCCCGCTTCACGAACCATCCCGATGGCACCGGCAATGTCGATGGTCGTCATGGTCGCATAGATCACGGCCTCAATGGATCCTGAGGCTAGCAAGGAAAGATCATATGCCGAGGCACCAAAGTTTGCGTGTTTCGCGATGTTCCCCGCGAGAAATTCTTCCATTATCTTGGTTATCCATGGATGGTATTTTTTGACTCGACCGGCACGAATAAGCGCGAAGACATCTTTGGGCTTCTCTTTTTTTGAAGTCTCTTTTTGTACACCGTTCCGTGTCACGCCTTCTCCTTTTACAAACATAAATGTTTCGTTTGTTATTGGGTTGCTCACGATACAAAAAATAGGTACTCCAAAATGGAGTAAAGAGACGACTGTCGAAAATATGGGGATGTGACGGCTAAAATTTGAGGTGCCGTCGATCGGATCAATTGTCCAAAGGTATTCTTGAGATATGATAGTCGACAAGTTCTTTTGTGCTTGTTCTTCAGAATAGATCGCATGATTGGGAAAATGAGCTCGTAGCGCTTCTATGATCATCGTACTCACTTCGCGATCAATGGACGTTACTTCATTACGTAGATCGTTACCCTTATGTTCGATGGCAATTGGGCGATGGTATGCATCGTGGATACGTTCGCTGGCTTGGGCAATGACACGAAGGATATATTCGCGGTCTGTAGTATTCAACATATTTAAATTTAGGTTCCTTGTCTACGTAATACGATGCCGATGGTCCTTAATAGGATGAGCGCATCCAAAAAGAATGATCGATGTTTAATGTAGTAGAGATCGTATTGAAGTTTTTTGAGATTATCTTCGAGGCTGGCGGTTGGGGTGAGGAACATGACTTGAGCCCAACCAGTCAAACCTGGGCGAGTGAGGTGACGGAGTGTGTAATATGGCATGCGTTCAATGAGTGGCGTGACAAACTCTGGACGTTCTGGACGCGGCCCGATGAAAGAAAGGTCGCCAGTTAAAACGTTCCAGATTTGTGGAAGCTCATCGATACGCATGCGACGTATGAATCGACCAAAAGCAAAAAGGCGTGGATCGGTTTTTGCGTTCGTCGTGAACTGTGCTCCGTTTTTTTCTGCATCTAGATACATTGTGCGAAATTTGTAGATCTTGAATAGTTTACCATTTTTCCCGACACGAACCTGCGAGTAGATTGCCGGTCCCTTGGAAGAGATTTTTATTGTTAGCGCTACGAATGGAAAAAGGAGAGAGGTGATTAGCCCAAACGGTATTGCTAATATTACATCCGAAATGCGTTTACCTGATTCGTACCATGCTTTTTCCCCTTCATTTAGGTGATGGAGGAACCAGCCTTTTGTCACGTAGGAAAGCGGAATCCTTGCTGTGGCCGCCTCTTCAATTTCTGCGCGGTCGAGAATTTGCACTGAGCTAAAGAGCGAGTTGTACAGGTGGCGTAATAGTTCCGGCTGAGATTCTGGATGGACGCCGAGGACAATGGAAGTGATTTGCTCACGTCGTAGTATCTCTTGACAATCTGCGAGAGGCGTCCAGGTAATTTCGTTGTGTTGATAGGTTTCTCCCTCTGTTGAGATAGCGGCTACAAGCTTGATTCCGAGTGTGCTTTCATGAAGTAATGCATCGACCATTCGCATTTCATTAGCAGGGCCAATAAAGAGAACACGACCTCCGGGAAAAAAAGATTGTAGCACTCGACCGGCAAAGAGACGCCACGCGTATCCGAGGAGAAGCGAAAGACTAAAGAAGAAGAGAAGAATTGTTTTTGGCGTAAGGCCAAAGGATGGAAGAAGATAGAAAAAGGCGGAGGCAATAGCAAGGTTGGCAATCATGCCCTCTAAGAAGGTTCTGAATAGTCGGACGGGTTCACGTACGAGCATGAGGTTATAAAGTCCGACTATATAGAAACAGACGATCCAGATGAGAATGACAAAGGTAAATGGGATTACATTGAGTGCCCAGACGTTTATGTTTACTTCCGTATTCCTCAGGGTAAGTGCTAAAAAAAGTGCGGCCTCAAACATGACAAAGTCCCCGATGACGAGTAAGAGGCTTTTTAGATATTGTTTATTGCGTAACATAATGATTAGCGTATCAGTCTTGCCTACTGTATGCTGGGCTTGTTTTGTCGTCTAGACCATGGATACATTTAGAGCATCTCTATTGAAATTTGAGGTTATTTTCCTGTTTCTTGGGCTATTTTTTGCATGTGGAGTTGTCCGAGCTATGGAGCCAGTAGTGCCAAATGATCCTTTGTATGGTCGGCAGTGGGATTTGCGTCAGATTGGGGCGGAAACGGCTTGGGGGTATACGACGGGGAGTCGAGACGTCGTTATTGCGATCATTGATGGTGGTGTTGATATCACGCATCCGGATCTTCGGAGGAATGCCTGGGTTAATGAGAGGGAGATTGCAGGAGACGGGATTGATAATGATTACAATGGATATGTTGATGATGTTTTTGGTTGGAATTTTGTAAATAATTCTGCATGGGTTGGGCCGATGGATGCGTATCAGCAACAGGACGACGCTTGGAGCCATGGCACGATTGTCGCTTCTTTGGTTGCGGCTCAGGGGAATAATGCAGAGGGTATTGCCGGGGTTACTTGGAATAGTCGGATTATGCCGCTTGTTGTTTTGGATGGTGATGGATTTGGAAACATTCCAACTATTGTTCAGGCGATTCACTATGCAATTCAGCAAAGGGTGAGGGTGATTAATTTGAGTTTAACGGGGTATGAGGATGCTCCAGAGCTTGATGTGGCTATTCATGAGGCAGAAGAGGCAAATATTTTGGTTGTCGTGGCTGCTGGAAATGACTCAGATCCTCTTGGGCGTGATCTTGCTGATTTGCCTGTTTATCCTGCGTGTAGCGCCTCCGCTTCCTCAACGCTTATTGCTGTGACGGGAACAGATGTTTTGGATCAACGAGCGCCTTATGCAGATTTTGGTTCTGCTTGTACGGATATTGCTGCGCCTGGTCATGAGCTTATCGCTGCTCATCCAACGCGTAATCCCTTAAGTACACATACGACGTCTACAAGAAATTATGTGGATACTATTACTGGCACGAGTGCTGCGGCTCCGCTTGTGTCAGGTACAGCGGCATTAGTTTGGAGCTTGAAGCCTCAATGGACGGCTCGACAGGTACGAAATCGTATTCTTTTTACGGCGGATTTGATAGAGGCGGGAACCGTATTTGGCCAATTTGGAGCTCTTGGAACGGGGCGTTTAAATATTGGTCGAGCGGTAAGGGGATTGTCTGATGTCCCTATATCCTTGCATTTTCCGCGTTGGGCCTCTGATTTTTTTCAATTTTTTCAGCGATTATGATCAGATGCATGAAGTAATTATCTGAGCGTGTTATAATCGGAGCATGCTTGGCAAACGTACTATTTTAGATAAAAAAAATATCTTGATCACAGGAGGGGCTGGATTTATCGGCTCACATCTTTGCGATGTTCTTGTTCGTGATCATCATGTTATTTGCATGGATAATTTTTCCACGAGCACGGTTTCCAATATTGACCATTTGTTACAGAATCCAAATTTTGAGTTTATTAATCATGATATTACTCAGTCGTTTGATTTGTTGAGTTACACGGAATTAGAACGTTTTAAATTAAAATTCCAGGGCATTCAGGAGATTTATCATTTAGCGACTCCTATCTCTAAGCGCCATTTTGAAGATTTTAAAATAGCAACAATTCTTACCAATTCTATTGGTACAAAAAATGTTTTAGATGTTGCTGTCGCGAATCATGCAAAGGTTTTGTTTGCATCGTCCTCTGCGCTTTATGGCTCACGACGATCGGATAAACTGCATATTGCAGAAGGGGATCCATGTACCTTTGATCATTTAACGCCACGTGGGGCATATGATGAGGGAAAGCGTTTTAGTGAGTCAATCTTAGAGACCTATGCAGATGTGTACGGTATTGACGTAAAGATTGCCCGTATCTTTCGTACCTATGGTCCGAGGATGAAGATTTATGATGGTAATTTGTTGCCGGACATGATCAATAGCGCGCTTGATGAAAAAGATATTGAATTGACTGCTCCAGAAGATGCACGTATCAGTCTTGCGTATGTTTCCGATGTCATTGATGGAATGATTCGTCATATGAACTCGCCTATTGATGTTACTGTTGTGAATCTTGGTTCTGATCAGGAGCATTTTCTTTCATCGGTTGCGGCAACGGTTGCAAAGTTTTGTGACTCGTCCTCGCGTATTCGTTTTGAGCCTTCTGTTGCTGGATGGATGGAGGCTGGCCTACCAGATATCTCAAAAGCTCGTCAGGTATTAGGCTGGTTGCCTCTTGTGCGATTGGAAGACGGTTTGCGTCAGATGATTGATTATTCTCGTTCTAAACGTCGTGAATCCGGAGCGTTTCATGCGTAAATTGTATGACTGATAAACCTGTATTTGATAAAAAGAATGTTCTTGTTACCGGTGGTGCTGGATTTATTGGGTCTCATTTGTGTGAGGAATTATTAAAGACATCGCGTGTTATTTGTCTTGATAATTTTATAACAAGTCAGGAATCAAGTATTAATCATTTGCTTCAGAATCCAGATTTTGAGTTTATTCGTCATGATATCAGCGTTCCTTTTGATCCAGAGGCTTTTCCGGAGCTCGCGCGTTTTAAGGTAAAGTTTCAGGGGATTCAGGAGATTTATCATCTCGCTTGTCCGACGAGTGCCAAGAAGTTTGATCAATACATGATGCAGACGCTGTATGCGAATTCCATTGGTATAAAGAATGCGCTTGATCTTGCGGTACGTTTTCAGGCAAAGTTTTTGCAAGCGTCTACTTCTGTTGTGTATGGTCCACGTTCTGCGGATGGACATGGTTTTCGAGAAGAGGAGTATGGGGCTGTTGATATTCTTTCTCCTCGCGCTTGTTATGACGAGGGAAAGCGCTTTGCTGAAACGGCATGTGCAACCTATCAGATCGTCCATAAGATCGATGTTCGTATTGCACGTATTTTCCGTACTTATGGTCCGCGTATGCCGTTGTTTGATGGACAGATGATTCCGGATTTTATTACGAATGCTCTAGATGGGAAGGAACTTGAAATCTTTGGCGATGAATCATTTCGGACGTCGCTTGTGTATGTGACGGATATTGTTGATGGTTTGATAAAGCTCCTGAATGCTCCACAGAATCCAGGCCCGATTAATTTGGGAAGTGATATTGATATTCCGCTTGTGGATGTTGCTAATCGCATTATGGAAATGACGGGTTCAAATTCATCGATCGCGTTTCGGGATTCCCTTTTGTTTATTACGCAGCTTGGTTTGCCTGATCTCACAAAGGCAAAGGAGAAGCTTGGTTGGATTCCGCTTGTTACGCTTGATGATGGATTGAAGAGAACAATCGATTATACGATTGCCAATAAGAGTCTTTTGAGTTTTAGGGCGTTTTAAGAATTGGGAGCTGTCTTTCTGGTTTTTGCTTGTCGGAATCTATATTCTTGCGCTAAAGTCAGGAGGATGAAGGTTATTGCTGTTATGCCTGCGTATAAAGAGAAATCCCGCATTGTTGCGGCGATTTTGGGTGTGAGGCCCTTAGTGGATCAGATTGTGGTGGTTGATGATGGGTCTGAAGATGGAACAGCGGAGGAGGCGCTTCAAACCGGTGTTACTGTTGTTGTACATGCTGTGAATCGTGGGCAGGGGGCGGCGCTTAAAACAGGGACAGAAGCTGCGCTTAAGTTGGGTGCGGATATTGTTGTTCATATTGATTCTGATGGTCAGCAGGATCCTCAGGCGATTCCTGCGTTGGTTGCTCCGATCTGCGAGGGGAATGAGGATGTTGTATTTGGATCACGTTTTTTAGGGGTTGCTTCTGAAGGTATGCCTTTGATGCGGCGCATTGTGCTTTTCCTTGGAAAGCTGTTTAGTCACGTTGTTCTTGGGATTCCGAGGAAGATGACGGATCCTCAAAGCGGTTTGCGTGCGATGTCGGCTGGAGCGGCGCGAGCGATTGATTTTCGACAAGATCGCATGGCACATTGCTCTGAGATCTTGCGTCTTGTGACTCGTTCTGATTTGCGTTGGATGGAGATTCCTGTGCGTGTTTCTTATACGGAGGCAACGCTCGCAAAAGGGAATCAAACGAGTGATGCGTTTACGATTGTGTGGAACTTGTTTCTTGGTTTTTTTCAATAATATTCTATGGTGTTTCAACTTGTTTTGAGCTTTGTCTTTGCTGCGAGTCTTTGGCTTGTTTGGCGGCGCTATCGTCAGCAGGCTGTCGGGAGGCTCATTGCATTGCTTTGGACATTGGGTGCTCTTGGCGGTTTTGTTTTAGCTTGGTACCCGGATACGGCTACGATGGTTGCTCATTTGGTAGGCATTGGTCGTGGAGCGGATCTTGTTGTATACCTTGGTATTGTTTTATTGTTTGTTCTTGTCTTTCAATTGCATGTCTCACACGTCCGTTTAGAGAGACAATTAACCAAGCTTGTGCGTAAGGAAGCATTGCGAGATCTATGAAGATTATTCATGTCGCATGCGTAGCGCCTCCGGAGATTGGGGGCATTGGACGATCTGCGTTGCGCGAGGTCGCAGGTTTGCGTGCGTTGGGTGAGGATGCGATTTTGATAGCGCCGGAGATTGATTCGCAAGAAGCTGATCGATCTTTTGTCCATCGATTAAAACCGATTTGGCGTTTTGGAAATGCATCGACTTTGTCCGGACTTGCGGATGTTCTTGGAAAAGCGGATGTGATTCATTTGCATTATCCTTATTTTGGTACGGCAGAAACATTGTTGATTTCTTCTCGTCGATTGCCGCCGATTGTGGTGACGTTTCATATGGATGCGATGGCTGATGGTTGGAAAGGATTTATTTTTCGGTTGTATCGGTGGTTTGTTCAGCCTTGGTTATTGCCTTTTGCACGACGGATTTTGGTTTCAAGTTTTGATTATGCAAAGCATTCTTCGTTGAAGCGATTTTTTTCTGCGCATCCAGAGCGCGTCGAGGAATTACCGTTTGGTGTTGATACGCATGTTTTTTCTCCTGGCATTAGTAAACGTGAGCGTTTTTTGATTCCGGATGATGGTCGCGTGGTGTTGTTTGTTGGTGGTTTAGATCGCGCACATGCCTTTAAGGGTGTGGAAGAGCTTTTTATTGCCTGTTCACGATTAGAGCCGCGAGATCATCTATTGGTTGTTGGTGAGGGAGATTTACGTGCGACTTATGAGGCGCGTGCTGCTGAGTTGGGTATTGCGCATCGGGTGCATTTTTTGGGGAAGTTAGATCAGGAGAGTTTGGTGGACGCCTATCGCTCGGCGGATGTTTTAGCGTTTCCCTCTACGAGTTCTGCGGAGGCTTTTGGTTTGGTCGCGCTTGAGGCTCAGGCGTGTGGTGTTCCCGTGGTTGCCTCAGATCTTCCTGGCGTCCGTACGGTTGTGAAGCGCGATGAGACAGGGAGACTTGTTGCTCCTGGCGATGTTGATCAGCTCACGATGGCTTTACGCGGTATACTGGATGATGTGAATGAGCGAGCACGATTATCACACAATGCCCGACAGCATGCGGAGGGATATTCTTGGGATCGTCATGTTGAGCGTTTGCGGGAACTTTATCGAAGTATATGCGTATCGCGGTCTTAACCAATTCTTTTCCGCCGCAAGCTGGTGGCGCTGCAAGTATCGCCTCTGTGCAGGCTGATTTTTTACGTGAGGCTGGTCATGAGGTCCGTGTTTGGTGTCCGCGTGTTGATTGGTTTGCTCGTCCTGCGCCATTGCGTTTATTTTATCATCTTGCGGACTTGCTTCCGCGTACTGCTTTGCTGCATGAGATTATTGGTTGGAATCCTGATGTATTATTGACGCATAATTTGACGGGCTGTGGTTTTGGTACGTCGACGGCGCTTCAAGGGCGCGGTTATCAGTGGATTCATTTTTTGCATGATGTGCAGTTGTTTGAGCCGTCTGGACGATTGACGGATACTCAGCGTGTAACGGTTTGGCAGCGGATTTGGTCGTTTTTGCGACGACGAGCTTTTGGAAATCCGAATCTTATTCTGTCTCCAACTCGGTGGCTTGTGGAGGAGCATCAGCGACGTGGATTTTTTCTATCAACGCCGATTGAGATTTTGCCAAATCCTTCTCCATCTGCCGAGTTTGTTCCTCGCATGCCGCAAGAGCCAATGCAATTATTGATGGTTGGGTCTTCAGAGGCAAAAGGTTTTAATTTTGCAAAAGCGTTGCTTTCTCAGTTGCCGTTTGAAGCGCATTTGGATGTGGTTGGACCTGGGATCCCGCGTGATACACGTATTACGTTTCATGGTTTGCTTGAAAATCATGCGGTGTTGGATTTGATGAAGCGAGCCGATGCGCTCCTTGTTCCGTCTACCGTTGCAGAAAATCAGCCGACGGTGATTTTAGAGGCAGCTTCTGTTGGTCTCCCGGTTGTGGCGGCAAATATTGGAGGAATCGCTGAAACATTGCACGGAAATGGTTTGTTGTGTCCAGAGGGAGACATGCCTGCTTGGATTGATAGTTTGGTTCATTTACGAGACGCGGCTTCTTATGCGGAGCGTGCAGCCCAAATGTATGAACTGGCTCGCATTCATGATCCGGAAGCGTATCGATCCGTATTTGTTCAGTTGATTTCAAATCTGTAAACACGGATGCTTCCATTGTGGAATGATTCTTGTGCATTGGACAACGTGGAGAGATGCTCCATGACTTTTGCTGCGTCCCACCAATAATCATTTACGACGACATAGACCAGTTTTGTTTGTCCGAGTTTTGCTGCCTGGCGTATTGGGTCGATGGTTGCATTGATGTCCATCGCCTCGAGGAATGTTTTGTAGAGTGGTCCGCCGGTTGGAATCGGATAAAAGAATACATCGTTGGCATAGCGTTTAAAACCAAGCTCTTGCACGGCGACGGCAGAGACAGATTGATTGGCGAGAGCGGTATAGGCGCTGCCACTTGCATCGCGATCGATCCAGCGTATTGCTTCTTGATCTGCTTGTCCGGCACTCCAGCCATGGTTTATGACCGCGGCATCATAGCGAGGAAGTGCTGCATAGACATTGGCGGATATTCCTGCAGGAATGAGTGCGAGGATGAAGATTGCAGGTGCAAGTGCGAGACGTGGGATGCGTGAAAGAGCGATGCCGATTCCTGTGAGGCCGGGTAAGAGAAGAACGAGTTGCGCCATGATAAACAATCGATCGGCGTAGTTTCCGCGTTCATACTCGATAAGAAATGCAAAATCACCAGCGGTTTGTAAAAAGAATCCAGCAGCGATCAAGAGAACTCCTGCGATGCTGAGTAGGATCCATTCACGTCGACGTTCTCTGTTTTTCCAAATCGCTACAAGTGATGCGATAATTATGATAGGGAGTTGAAGGGTTTGGAATAAGACCGTGGCATCGGCCCAGAGTGCGACTCGATTTGTTGGAGGGGTGAGGAGGGTGAGTAGGGGATAGTGGGTTGTGAGTAGTTTGGAAAGATCAAATGTGACGACTGATGAAGAAGAAAAAAAACCGAGGATAGCAAAGGCAAAGGGGACGGAGACACCGGCGGCAAGGATGAGAGGTGCTGAGAGCAGTAAATGTTTACGTGCCAGGATGGCGAGGGTAATGAGACAGAATGGCAAGCCGGCAAGCGGATGAATGGCGAGTGACCACGCGGCGAGCGTGAGTGTCGTGATGGGGTGTAAACGCCCAAGACTTGCTGTGATCGCTAAGAATCCAATGAGATAGGCAAAGGCTTGCGGAGTTGTTGTGATAAATGGAGCAAGGGGGGTTATGAGCAGCGTGGTAGCGATCATCCAGTTTGTTTGTTGGCGATTACGTGAAGTCCAAGCAAGGCCTATTGGAAGAAATGCCATTCCAACAAGCATAAACCATCGGTCGATTTCTCTTATTGGAAATGCGAGGATTCTTGTGAGCCACGTTTCTAAGACATACAAACCAATGTAATATGGAGGTTTTGGGGAGAGTGTACCTGTTGAGGCGATGATTTCCATGCTGGCGCGGTGCAAGAATCCATCAAATCCAAAACCATTGGTGTAGATGATTGGGGCGATGGAGATGACCGAGATAAGTCCAAGGGATGCGATGATGATGGTTGGCCACACGGCTCGTGCTTTCCATGCAGAAAGAATGCCGGCGAGTCCGATGATCGCAAATGCTCCAAGTGTCGGAGTTGGAAGTAATGGCCAAGGTGTGAGGATTGGATTGACTGTTGATGCAAGCCAAGCGCCGCGTACGATATATAACGTTGCAAGTACTGTAGGAATGATGACAGCTGATACCCAGGTCCAGACTGGCTGCTCTCGTGGTATTGTGGAGGGTTCTTTTACGTGGGATTTGATGATGAGCGGTCCAAGAGAGAGGATCGTGAGAACAAGCGATAGCGCATCGGTGAAGATTCCGAGTTGGAGATTGAGGTAATAGAAGAGTGTTTGCCAAAGCGATTGAATGGCAACCATGGTTAATGCGCCGATGAACCAACGACCTAAGGGAGAGCGTTCATGCCCAAGATGTTCGCCGTAGATCCAGCCAAAATAGACAAAGCAAAAAACAGCGGCAGTTTTGAGCGCGAGCAGCTCGAGCATAGGTTATCGCGAGAACCAGCCTCGTATTTTGGATATGAATCCAGGTGGATTTTTTGCTTTTTGTTGAGCTTTAATGAGTGCTGCAATTTCTTCTGTTGAAATAGCTTTTCTGATTCCTCCTTTTCTCATGTCGTCTGGTCCTGAAGGTATCACTGGCTCGCCTTGGATGCTTTTAGTGTAGGAAGCGATGATGCTTGCGTTAAAAGTCTCGTCAGCTGTTTCTCTTGCAGCTATTTCATCTGGTGTTGGTTTTTGCGCTTCTACAACGGATGGATATTTGATTCCTTCGTAACCACCTAATCGTTCTTTTGGATTAAATTTTTTTGGAGGTTTGTCTCCAGTTGGATTTCCGTGAAGTGTATCAAAGTTCATATGAAATAAGATTAACAAATAGAGCCGAGATTGGCTATTTTTTGGATTTTTCCGTATGCTGAGGGGAGGTATGTTGATGACGAATGAATCGGTAAAGCTGTATCCGCATGATTATCTTTTGGCTTGGATTTTGGTGCCTTTGACACCAAGGTTTGTGAAACCGAATCATCTGACGGTTTTGCGTATTCTTCTTATTCCTTTCGTTTTGGCGGCTTTGTGGCATGAATCTTGGTATTGGTCGCTTGGGCTGTTTTTGTTTGCGGCGCTTACCGATGCTTGGGATGGCTCTCTTGCGAGGTTGAGAAAAGAAATTACGCTTTGGGGAACCATGGCAGATCCTGTGGCGGATAAATTATTGATTGGTTCTGTTGTTGTATTGTTTGTGGCTCGTGAAGTAAACGTTATTTTTGCTGTCACCATTGTCATTATTGAATTGATGTTGGTTATCGGAGCTTATTGGCGCAATCGTCAGTGTCGATACGGC
>CAIXDN010000070.1 GCA_903918235.1 Candidatus Uhrbacteria bacterium | reverse complement strand
GCCAAATGATGAAAAATCTAAAGTCACGCTGGCATTTCCAAGCGTACCAGAATTGATAGCGGAGGCGTTAATAGAACCAGTCGCATCAATGGTAAGGCCATTCACGACCATCGCATCTGTAATAGAGTTACCGGCAAGCGTAGCACCAACGTCACGCCAAACTCCCGATACGCCATCATAATAATTCAAAGAACCAAGCGTCGTATCATAGTACATTCGTCCTCCGGTCGCAGAAACAGGGACAGCATCAAGCGAATTAATGCCACCAGCAGTATAAGAATAGGCAACCGTATTAACAGGAGAACGAGGCGACATCTCACCATCAGCATTTACTTCCGTTGAAAGATAAAGCGGCTTATTAAAATCAAACGTCGCAGGGAAAGCCGTTATAGAACCAAGTCGCACAGAAAAATATCCATCGCTAACAGAAATACCCGGCTGAATCTCCGTCCAAAGCGCGGCCCCACCAGCAGGAGAATCATACAACCGAAACTTAAAACCATAACTTCCGGTAAGCGCGACACTCGCAGAACTCTTCAAACGTCCCTGGTAACCAAGCGTCGTAGGGATAGCAGCATGAGCCGGCAACGCGCCTACAAAAAGACCAGTTCCTGACAATTGAGTCAAGAAAAGCATCGACATTATTATTATTCGACTGGCTCGATTAATTTTTGATATTAATCCTAGCTTCATATCATTATTTAATGGAACAAATTAAGTATACAACATCTTTACAATAACAATAAGGAAGCCTGTGGTTAACTTTTATTCTTTTTACTACGTCTCTTCTTGCTCGTTTGACGGCCGATGAAAATTCCAAGAACAAACAACAGAATAACAATGAACACAAGAAGGACAAAACGTAATACAAAGTCCTGCGTTTTCTCAACCTTTATAACATTCTGCTCAACGAGAGATGACCCCACTAAACGGAAAGAAGCAACACCTTCGGAAAAGTTTCCAGCATAATCGACAGCTTTTATATTTGCTCGATACTCCCCTACACCTAAATCAGAGACAGACAAATAAGGCAAACGTGTCGACGTCACAAAATCTCCCTGAATCGAAACATCGTAATGCGCAATACCAGAGGATTCATCCAGTGCCGTAAATCGTAAGAAATTTGGTGTGTTCGGACGCACATCTGTTTGGTCAACGGCAACAGCCAATGGTCTCGGCACCGTCGCATCTATAAGAAAACGATAATCCTTTCGTACAACTTCACTCGGAGAATACCGAACGACAAGATGACCATACCAAACACCATCACTTGGCGCGCTAAAAGAAGCAAACGTATCTGTTGAAAGCTTTGTCTCCGCTGGACCTTCTGGAGCTTGGTCAAAACCAACCGCATAAGACGTTGGTTGTCGACCACTAAATTTCCACTCAAGCCTCATCGCCCGTGCCGTTGACCAGACATTCTGATCAGGATGAGTTGTACTGGAGAGGTCAATCACCGCTTGTGCAGGAACAATGGTAGAAATTTCACCCTTCGCAGAAGCCTCAATAATCTTCACGCTCACGCCTCCTCTTCCCGTCGTCTGATCTTCTCCAGCAGAAAGAATACGCGTCTCATTATGCAATGCAATCATTGCCTTTCCTACTTTTTTTGCTTTAAACGTTAATACACCAGCCTGAACTCCCCCACTCACAGGGTTTCCCAAAGAAAATCCTCCAAAATTAAATGCCCCGCCCGATATCCCAGATCCCGGTGAACGCGTCGGCAAAGCCGATCCATTCGCCATCCCCTGAAGCTCCAACATGTCAGAAGGAAAGCCACCAATAAATCGAACCGTATCGATATCCTTTGCTCCACCCACAACCATACGAACCTGAAACGTATGACCAACTTGCACCTCCATAGGCGCAGAAAGTCCTGCCGATGCAGCAAAGGCAACACGCGGAACGATGAGAAAAAGGGCTACAAGTGATAAAAAATAATTCATAATTTTAGTAGGTCCGTGCCCAGTGGCTAGCAAGCAAGGATAAATCAATATCATCTATCTTACCATCTTCATTAAAATCGGATCGTTTATCAAACGTTTTCCAATGACGAGTAAACAAAGAAAGATCAACATCATTCACAACACGATCATCATTAACGTCTCCAACTAAACGTCGATGAACAGTGCCAAAAACCAAAGCAGAAACACGATCTCCTACCCGAGCCTGTGCCTGAATCGTATTGTCTCCTAATCCTAATGGCAACAATCGTTGCCAAGAATTCTCATGAAGATAAACAACATCCGTATCAGAACCATTCACCAAAATAACTGCACCCGAAGCTCCGCGCGTTCCTTGAATCACAGATGTCGCCTTATAGGTCCAATCTTTCAGAGCGATGGTCGGTGCCTGATCAAGCGCAGGAACAACAAGAATTGGCAATCCTCCACCTCCCCCACCACCCGTTGATGGAGTTGGCGTTGGAGTCGGTGTTACAGGCGCTACTCCAGTTTGTGACTGCGCACCTCCCTCCGTTTTATAAGAAGCGCTTTGCGCAGAACCAACAATAGGGTCGATTGCACCATCAATCTGATAATGACCAGACTGCGCGTTCACAATCAACGGCAAAATAGATGAATCAACATTCTTATAGTTTGGGCTAGAAGCCGTTTGAGCAACAACAAAATGAACGGGCAACAACAATAAAATTGTGAAGCATATAAAAAATGTACGTAAAGCCATGCACCTAGTATAAATGGGCAAGGCCAATCGTTCAATGTACACTATTTTTTATGTCACTTACTCGAGCGCTCGCCCTCAATACAGGCGTGCAAATACTAGGAAAAGTCGTATCAACAGGCATTGGAATCATCCTGATCGGCCTCATGACCCGCCAACTCGGTACGATTGGATTTGGCGCCTACTCAACAGCAAATGCCTTTCTCCAGGTATTCGCCCTCCTCTTAGATTTGGGACTAAACGTCACGCTTATCGCCCTCCTAGGTGAACATGCCGGAGACAGCGCATATGAAAAACGCTGTACAAGCGCTCTCTTTACCCTGCGCATAACAATGTCACTGTTCATCCTTGGGCTCATTGCTCCTGCCGTAGCACTTGCCTCGCCATATCCACTTTCCCTCAAGATGGCCATTCTCGCTCTTACCGGCTCCTTCATCTTTCCAAGCATCAACCAAGTCGTCATCGGCGCACAGCAACGACATCTCAAAATGACCATGGCTGCCATCGCAGAAAACGTAGGTCGCATCATTGCACTCACTGGCTTACTTATTGCACAGGCACAAGGCTGGGGACTTGTGCCTATCATGTGGATAATCTCTTTTGCCAGTTTATTTAACGTTGCCTTAAACTATATTTCCGCTCGCAAATACGCAGATTTCCACTGGAATTGGGATCCTTCCTTTTGGAAAATGGCGCTACACCGCTCATGGCCAATCGGACTTTCTATCGCCTTTGGCCTCGCGTATTTCAAAGCCGATACCCTCATCCTCTCCTTTGTTCGTCCTCAATCAGAGGTCGGTATCTATGGCGCCGCCTACCGTGTACTAGAAATACTCATCACAATCCCCTTCATGTACGCCGGCATCCTTTTACCGATTCTCTCAAATGCGTTTGCAAAAAAAGATCTTTCAAAATTTAAAAAGCTTGTGACCAATTCTATCGATGTCATGCTGATCTTCTGTATGCCGATGATCGCTGGAACCTGGCTACTCGGAGAACGCATCATGACACTCGTCGCCGGAAGCGAATTCGCAGAATCTGGTCGCATCCTTTCTATTCTCATCATTGCCGTAGCCGCCATCTACATCAACACCGTTTTTTCACATATCGTTGTAGCTATCGACGGTCAGCGCAAAATGATCCCAATCTATATCACAGTCGCTATTGCGATTGTTCTTGGGTATCTGTTATGGATACCAACATACGGAATGTGGGCAGCCGCATGGCTCACGGTCATCTCAGAAATACTCGTCGGAATTGGTTCCATTGTCGTCGCAAATAAAGCCGTGAAAACAGAATTCAAACCCCGCGTATTCTTTACGTCCATTGCAGCCGCTCTCCTCATGTCAATCGTCGTCTATATCCTACAAAACCAATTCGTAATCATTCCAATGATAAGCGGCGCACTCGTATATAGCACCGCACTCTATGCAATGGGTGGAATAAAGAAAGAAACGCTCCAAGAAATCCTCAAAGCAAAAACGACAAATCCTCCGCTCAACTGAGCGGAGGATTTCATATTTCAGAGAAAAGATTCCGGGCGATAAAATCCCGTCTTCACATGCATACCGATCGGCACGATACACTTGGGCATCAAGATTGTTCCCGGTTCGATCGTCGCACCAGCGCCAATCCGGCACCCATCGCCAACAATCACGCCACACTTCTTTCGATTCGAGAGCCGCACGCCAGGAGCAATCGGGTCCATCTCTCCAGAAAGCGTCTTGTGCAAAAGAAGGACAGAAGGCCCAATATAGACATTGCGCCCAATGATCGAGTCTGCGACTTGTGCCGCCGCATCAATCTCCGTCCCTCGACACACGATGGAACGATTCACGATAGTCGCCGTTCCAATCGTCACATGCGATTCAATGAGCGAAGGACCAAGAATCTTGCTCGATGAACGGAACGAGACTCTCGACCCAACCCAAAGCGGACCTTGGAGCTTGGACGAGTTATCAAACTTCCGTTTCCATCCGCCATAAAAATTCTTGGCACCGATATCCGTGAGCGAAACATGCAAATCCGTTTCATTCTCTCGCTCCGTCGTACTCATGACAGGAAAAAGAGGTCGCAGATATTGCGCAAAGAATTGAAATCGATCTTTGCATTGCACGAGATCGGCATCGCCGTTCTCAACCATCGGATACCAGATCTGATGGACAGAGACATTCGGATCAACGAACAAACGCAGTGTCCAACTGATCCGTGGAGAAATCTCTCGAAGCGTAGGAACACGGTAATCCGCATTCGTTCCGATCTTATACTCCGGCTTAATGACGGGAAATCGCATCACGCTCATGGAATCCTCCGATAAAATGAACCAAAAATACCTTACGCTCCCCATAGTACTTGGGTCAAGATACTGCTATGCTATGAGCAATAATCAGAAAATACTTATGGTAAATACAAAAACAAATGACACGCAAGAACAGATAAGCGCTCTTGTATTAGATTTACAAAAACAAACCAAAGACCTTGCCCAAACAATACAAACTGCCGCACAAGAAAAATCAATCGTCACCGACATGGATCAAATGAATGAATTAAGAAAACACATTGGATCCTAAATATGGTCAACAAAGAAAATCACGTAAAGTAAACTCCTGAAATTCAAAAACCAAACGAAACAAGATTTGAAAACGTCATCAGAGCACAAACATCCGCAGAGCAAGCCGGTGCAGAAATACAAAAAGGTAAAAAAGCTCTTCAAGAAGAGAACATTTCATCAACATCAAAAAACGCGATCCGAAAAAGAATTGAATCGGTACAGCAAACCCTCGTAAAACTGACAGCGGCTCTTGCTCTCACTCTTCCGGTGGGAATGATTGGCGACATGTACAAACCAAAGTCACACGAACAGACAGAAACCACGGCAGAAACAACTTCAGAAGAATCAATAGAATGGGAAACATCGCGTCCATCAAGATTTCTCTCCTTAAGAACAGAAGGATACTACGATAGTCAGGCGGCACTCACGCAAAAAGCCCTTTTTGCGATTGCCCAAGCGCTTCGCCAACAAAAAAACATCTCTCCATCAGAACTAGCTCAACTCGTTGCAGATACGGCCGTAGAAAACGCCATGGAAACCTATAATAGCTCCATGAGCACAGAACAACTTTCAGAACAAATACGTCGTGAAATAGAGGGGACCTGCGCTGAGCCATCTTGCGATATAAATGAAGCTCTTACCGATGCGGGCTGGGCATTAGATCATCACATTGATCGTGAACACGAATTCGCAAATCCCGATGAAACTCATAAATTACTGACAGCAGAAAGTGAAATCAATCCAAACAAACTCCCCGCCGATTTAGCCTATGCACAACGGGCAAATCGACCGGATTTAATCGAAGAATCATTACAACGCATACAAGAAACAGCCTCTGATGAAGACCGGACCGGACTTACATCGATCTATGAAGCGATACAAAGAACATCACTCTATGCAGACCCTGTGGCACTAGAACGTCTAAGTCCAGGCATGCGAGAAACAATACGATCAGCCTATGCCGCCCAAGAGCAAAGACTACGAGATGAACGACTCGCACTCGCTACAACGATAGAAAGAACAACACGTGAAAGAACAGCTCAAGAAGCGAATCCTTTTGGGGAAACAAACACGCTTGAAGCCCCAGATACACTAGCCCATGAATTAGCTGTGATCGATCACCAGCTCTCAACAATAACAA
Source organism: Candidatus Uhrbacteria bacterium (assembly GCA_903918235.1). Lineage (GTDB taxonomy): Bacteria > Patescibacteriota > Patescibacteriia > 2-12-FULL-60-25 > 2-12-FULL-60-25 > CAIXDN01. The sequence continues at coordinate 31,658 of CAIXDN010000070.1, read as the reverse complement.
GAAAAATTACCGAGCTCAGCAAATAAACAGAACGCCCCGTCCCGATAGATTTCGGTCCGGGGCTTAGTATCATTTTTGCGCTAATTGCGCCAGCTCAATCTCTATCATTCGCTCGAGCGGCAATTGATGAAACTTCGCCCGCAGACCAAAAGACAATGGCAAACCAACTGCCGAATTCAATTCTCCATTCAGCGACTTCGTATCAAATTGATGCGTCTTATAGCGTGACATGAAACGCTCAAGCGTCTCATCCACGACAAATTCCACATGCTCCCAGCCTTCAGGATACGTTTGCCCAGGCTTTGGAGCCGGGAGCTCAATCACGCGAACGATCCTGCCTGAAATCGTGAACTGTTTTTCAAGAAAAAGTGCGTGAATCGGTCGACCATTCACCTCACTCGTATGAACCCGTGAAGCAAACATTCGCCATCGAGCAAAAATCGCATCAAAATGGCTCATATCATCCGTGCGATAACACACGTGATCCATCAAGTAATCAGAGACATCGATGCCGCTTGCTTTAACGAGATCAAGAAGCGTCGGAACAAAGTATTCGAGTCCGTTGAACATAGCTGATCTCCCTGAAAGAACCGAGCCAAGATCATCATGAAATACCTAGTTTGTCAACGCTAAAGCCCATTTAAATCAATTGCAAAAGCGCATCCGCCAACTTCACCGGATCATGTCTCAGCAAGCTTCGTTTGAGTTTATCTCCTGAAATCTGCTCATGAATTTCATCAGATAAAAGCGATCTCCTCACACTTACCCATTCCGATTCATCAAGATCATCAAGGACAAGTGGCTCACCTGCTTGCTCATAACGCTCGACAAGAACCGACGGAGGCAAGCCTCGATTCGCCAACACTGCGTCAATACGCGCATTCCCAAGATGCGCCGCCAACATGCGACAAAAATTGGTCGCAGTATAACCATCCGTCTGGCCTCGTTTTGTTGTGAGATTTAACACAAAGACACGCTTTCCCCTACTCTCCGCAAGCGCCTCAACAACACCTTCAACAAGTAAAACCGGAATAAGACTCGTAAACAAATCCCCTGGCCCAAGCACGATCAAATCCGCTTCACGAATCGCATCCAACGCTTCCGGATTAGCCACAACAGATGGCGACAAAAAACATCGCCTGATAGGACTACGTTGTGTCACAGTCTCATCAATCGCATGTTCACGCGCAATGACCGTTGCGTCTTCAAGTTCCGCATACAATTCCGCCGCTTGCGCAGACACAGGGATCACGCGCCCCTTCACCTCAAGAATACGATGCGCTTCCCGTATCGCAGAAAGCGGATCACCTGCAACTTTCTCCAAAACAGACAAAAAAAGATTGCCAAAATTATGTCCCGCAAGCGAACCTTCATTAAATCGATACGTAAATAATCGACGCAACGTGTCATCGCCTCTCGCAAGTGCAACCAATGCCTGACGCAAATCACCCGGTGGTAAAACGCCTAATTCATCACGCAAAATCCCCGTAGATCCACCGCTATCAGCAATAGAAACAATGGCCGAGATATCAATAGGATGACGTTTCAAGCCTGTTAAAACAGTAAACGTTCCCGTACCTCCTCCCAAAACAACGACACGCTTACGATCAATCATAAATCCAAAACAAAATCACGAAAACGCTTGCTCCGAATCGCCGATGTATGAAGGTTTATCGGTCTCCATAGTGGCCAAAATGTATTTTGGATCAACGTACTACTCATTCCAAGCAAACCAGCTTTCAGTGAACCAGACAGTGCTACGGCAAGCCACAATGTCGGATCCCAAAAACAATGACTATTGATAATGGAAAATTTATCAGAACCAACTCGCGTTAACACATCGGCTGATACGTCTATTCCATTCGTAGGAAGATCCGCTTGATTAAAAACAATACGTTTCACAGATACAGGCAACACCTCCGTCTTCAGATATTCAGAAAACAAAAATGAACCCATCGAGTGACACAAAATAATCTCAGGTTGCTCCGCAGACAAAAAAGTATGAAGACGTTTAAGCGTTTCCGGATGTTTCGCTATCACTCGTTCACGTCGATAAATATTCCAAGAATAAAAAGGGTTCAACGACTGAAAAAAAGAAGCCTCGTCCTGAACATCCCATCGAAAAGCCTTCGCATCTCCCGTTTCAACATCCCCTCGAAACGCAGAAAACCCCGCATCCGCTCCATGCGCACGCCGAAAAACAGAATAAGTAATTCCGGTCGCAAAACCATGAATCAGAACAATGCGTGACATGTACGTTTCAAGAATTACAACTTAACTTCTGGAGTATCCGACGGTGGTACAGCAACCACCTCATCCTTCTTCATTAACACAATAATACCTACCACTAATCCAACTGGAATCATCAACAAACTCACAATACCGCCAAATCCCAATATAACATTAACAATTTTCGCAACAATAGTTCCAGTTCCTTCAAGTTGGCCTGCATCAGACATGCTCGCAAATAAAAAAGCTAGAAAAGACCAAGCTCCTAAAATCAAAGGAAACACCGCCATCGGCAACGCAATCCATAAACAACCTTTTGTATTTTTGTTCATATGCGCAAAATACTACCGACTACGCTTACACAAAGCAAAACGCCCCCACAACGGACCCTTAGGCCACGTCGTAGAGGGCGAGTAGATCAGCAGTAGGTGTAAGAACCACCCGCTTCCCAAAAAAGTACGAGCAGTGAATACATTCCTCCGCCGAGACAATGATAGCGACATGCGTCCAACCTTCCGTATGACCGGAGGTTTTAAGCCGAAGATACAATGCGTAACCGACCGGCGGATTATCAAAAAGTTGATCAATGCAGACATTCAGCGTAGGCGGAGGAACGCTCCAGCCATGAGCCAGATAGACTTCACGTAAAAAGTCGATACAGGTAAATGATTTGGTGTACGCTCGCCCCAAATATTGGAGCGCAGTCGCAACCACAGAACCACCATCAAACGGCTGACTACTCATGAAACGTACTCCTAAACGCAACCTTGCCGATCAAAGTAAGGGCTGTCAATGTTTCAAAACAACGCAAAAACCAGCCTTGTGGGCTGGTTTATTGCATGATCCGGCAGCGGGCTACTCTCCCAGGACCGGGTTGGGTCCAAGTACCATCGCTGCTGAAGAGCTTAACTTCCGTGTTCGAGATGGGAACGGGTGTGACCTCTTCGCTTGGGCCACCGGTCACGGTTTTCGACGATTTCGAAAAACAAGATCGATGACTCAAACACTGACGGATTCAAAAGTGATACGTGCAAGGCAAAAGGAAAACACTTGCTACACGCGACTTGTTTTGTCGCATTTGCTCAACCTATCCTAGATGAACACGCTTACGCGCATTACACATCTGGATGGTGGAAGCATTGGACGATTAGTATGGCTCGGCTAAAGACCTCTCGGTCCGTACACCTACCACCTATCAACCTCCTCGTCTCGAAGGGTCCTATGACGAAAGTTAATCTTGGAACTGGTTTCACGCTTAGATGCTTTCAGCGTTTATCCATGCTAAACGTAGCTACCCGGCGGTGCCCTTGGTAGGACAGCCGGCACACTAGAGGTTTATTGTTCTCGGTCCTCTCGTACTAGAGAACAGTTTCCGCAACTTTCCACGCGCACAGTAGACAGGAGACCGAACTGTCTCACGACGTTCTGAACCCAGCTCGCGTACCGCTTTAATAGGCGAACAGCCTAACCCTTGGGACCTTCTCCAGCCCCAGGATGCGATGGGCCGACATCGAGGTGCCAAACCTGGTCGACGATGTGGACTCTTGGACCAGATCAGCCTGTTATCCCCGGAGTAGCTTTTATCCGTTGAGCTTCCGCCGTCCGATTTCGTACGGTCGGATCACTATGTCCTACTTTCGTATCTGCTCGACTTGTTGGTCTTGCAGTTAAGCAAGCTTATCCCATTGCGGAACCAGCGCGATTTCCATCCGCGCCTAGCTTACCTTTGTGAACGCCTCCGTTACCATTTGGGAGGCAACCGCCCCAGTTAAACTACCCATCAGCTACTGTTTCACAATCCGGTTATACGGATCATGATAAGAATATCGATAGTCCAAGGGTGGTGTCTCATCGGCGCCCGAAGGCTCCCACCTACACTGAACATGAAAAATCGATACCCAATAGCAAACTATAGTAAAGCTTCACGGGGTCTTTTCGTCTGACTGCGCGTACAGGGCATCTTCACCCCACTTGCAATTTCGCCGAGTACCAAGTTGAGACAGTCGCTCTCTCGTTATGCCATTCGTGCGGGACGGAACTCACCCGTCAAGGAATTTCGCTCATTATTGTTACTTGTCTTTCAACAAGATGCGATCATTTCTGTCGCATTCTGTATGTCACCATACAGGTCGGACTATATCTTCTCTCGGACACGTGTCTAAGAGTCTCGGCGTGTAGTCTCTACGGTGCCCTCGTCTGTTACGAGGTTACCTCGGTATTGTCCGCGTTTGCGGGTGTTCACCGATATAGCCAGATTTTCACATCTACATCTCCCGTGGCAACGGAAGTTCGATTGGAGGGCTTTCACCTCACTAAGGCAACGAATTAGTTTCACCTTAGGACGATTATAGTTATCGCCGGCGTTCATCAGCGCTTCGGCTCAAGGCTGCCGGGTTACCCCATGACCTCTCCCCTTAACGTTCTGACACTGGCCAGGCATCACTTCCTATACGTCACCTTGCGGTTTAGCAGGAAGCTGTGTTTTTGGTAAACAGTCGGAAAGCGTCTTTAGCTGCGGCCAGCTTGCGCTGGCAGGCCTTATCCCTAGGTTACGGCCGTTGTATTGCCGAGTTCCTAAACTTGGTTTCTCTCGTACACCTTGGCACACTTATGCCCACTCACCTGTGTCGGTTTCCGGTACGGTTTCCGTAACATTAGCCCTAGAAGTTTTTCTAGGCACCCCAGTCCCGACCCTTGTCTAACTTTCGAAAGACTTGCGCTCACCCCGAGGCTTATGACTGGCGGATTTGCCTACCAGTCACCCCTGAGTGCCCGAAGATTCATTCCAGGAATCTCGATCAGTTGAAGGATGCGTCACTCCATTGGAATATTACGGAAGTGCAGGAATATTAACCTGCTGTCCATCGACTACGCCTTTCGGCCTCGCCTTAGGACCGACTAACCCAGGGACGATTCGCGTTGCCCTGGAAACCTTGAGTTTACGGTGGACGGGATTTTCACCCGTCTTTTTGCTACTTATGCCGACATTCTCTCTTCCAAACGCTCCACGGTGCCTCACGGCTTCCGCTTCGGCGCAGATTGGAATGCTCCCTTACCAATATGATGATCCAAAGATCATCGATAGTTCGCGACTTCGGTATCGTACTTGAGCCCCGATAAGTTTTCGGCGCCGGATAGCTTGACCAGTGAGCTGTTACGCTTTCTTTAAAGGATGGCTGCTTCTAAGCCAACCTCCTGGTTGTATAAGCCATCCGACCACCTTTCACACTGAGTACGAATTTAGGGACCTTAGTCTGCGATCAGGGCTGTTTCCCTCTTGTCCTGTGGAGCTTAGCCCCCACGGACTGACTGCTGGGAACACGTAACGGCATTCGGAGTTTGGTTGGAAACTGTAAGCTTGCGCCCCAGTTCCCATTCAGTGCTCTACCTCCGTTACGCTATTAATCAGCGCTAGACCAAAATCTATTTCAGGGAGAACCAGCTATCACCCAGCTCGATTGGAATTTCACCTCTAGCCACAGCTCATCTCCGAGTGTTGCACGGCTCGTGAGTTCGGACCTCCACTTCGATTTCTCGAAGCTTCATCCTGGCCATGGCTAGCTCGCCGGGTTTCGGGTCATGCGTACGCCACCAATGCCCTATTCAGGCTCGCTTTCACTACGGCTTCGTCCCCACGGGGACTTAACCAAGCGACGTACGGCATACTCGTCGGCTCATTCTTCAATAGGAACGGTGTGACGGACTTGCGCCCGCTCCACCTCCTTGTAAGCATACGGTTTCAGATACTATTTCATCGCCCTCCCGGGCTGCTTTTCAACGTTCCATCACTGTACTGGTTCACTATCGGTCAGGAAGAGTATTTAGTCTTGGCACATCGTCGTGCCTGCTTCCGACTAGGTTTCTCGGGCCTCGTCGTACTTTGGATCTGGACCGGGGGTGCTCATGAATTTCGTTTACCGGACTATCACCGTCTTTGGTTCCACTTTCCAGTGGATTCAACTATTCATAAGCGACTACCCGTGTGTCTCGTGGGAGAGCACATGTCCGTCCCGCAACCCCGCTCTATCGATGCCCCACGGCCGCCTTCCCGCCCGCGGTAATACTTGCGTAGTACTCGGTACGAAAATTAAAATAGAATGGTTTGGACTGTTCCCGTTTCGCTCGCCACTACTAAGGGAATACTTTAATTAGTTTATTTTCCTCTAGGTACTGAGATGTTTCACTTCCCTAGGTGCCCTTCCGCCACCTATGTATTCAGTGGTCGGATCATCGCGCTTCACGCGAAGGGGTTTCCCCATTCAGAGATCTCCGGATCAAAGGTTGCTTGCCACCTCCCCGAAGCTTATCGCAGGCTGCTACGTCTTTCGTCGGCTCTTCACTGCCAAGTCATCCACCGTATGCCCTTATGTGCTTCAACCATCCGGATGTCCGAACAAGTCGGAATCAATGATGATCTTGCAAATGCTCATTACTTATGCGTTATTACAAGTGTTGTTTCTATGCCTTGCACGTATCACGTTTGAATCGTTATACGTACCTATCTCAGATTGTGTAAAAGGCATATCCGCGTCCACCGCATGTGCGGGGCGACACGGACAGAAATAGGACCCAATCAATTATAGGATGCTGTTTCTGTCCGACTCGAGCGAGGTGTAAAGAGAACGAAAACGAGCTTGACCTTTAGGCCAAGCTCGAGAAACCTGGAGAGGTTTCTATGAGGCTTTAGCCATGACGCGAAATGAGTTCGCAGTAGGTTTAGCAGCTCGTAAGAAAATCTCCAGAGGTCCTTTTGGCAGTTTCGAGTTTTCAGTTTTCAGTTTTTTTAAACTGACGACTGAGAGCTGATAACTGACCGCTGAATGGAAGGACGTGGTTACTTGAAGTGCCAGTACTTTATACAAGCTCTAACCCCTTGTCAAGTGCCCTGCTTAAGCGGAAAATATGCCTCATGAAAAGTATCCACATACGCGCCGTAGGATCTCCAACAGAATCGTGGCAATCGGAAGCTATTTCGATGTATCTCACGCGTTTAAAGCCATATGCAAAGGTTGAACTCATTGAGATAAGCGAGGGAAATCAAGGTTCCGCAAAGCCTGACGCGCATAAAACACGTACACGTGAAGCCGAGTCGCTCATAAAAGGACAACCAAAAGACTCATTCATCATCGCCCTAGATGAGACCGGCACAAACCTCGACTCCATCACGTTTTCAAAAAAGCTCGACACATGGTCCGAGTCTGGTCGTTCACTCGTCTTTCTTATTGGCGGATCTTGGGGACTCGACCCAGAACTTCGCTCACAAGCAAACGCCATCATCTCCCTCGGAAAACAAACACTCCCCCATCAACTAGCTCGTATCGTATTATTAGAACAACTCTATCGTGCAGAAACCATCAGCCGAGGCAAGGAGTATCACAAGTAAGGAAGCGCAGGTATAATCCAGTTCATATGACCGACGCATCCGCGGCTTACAAAAAACTCCACGCGCAATTAAAACGCATCCGAGCTAAAACGCTCAAAATCATGCACAAGGCCGCGGAATCATCCGATACAAAAAAAGCGAACGATGTCCGCAATAAACTCAATCGTACCTGACTATGCCAAAACGTCTTTCCGACATCCATCCGGAACATCTAGAACATTGGAACACTTATCTCAAGCGATTGCGATCTATCCGACGCAAAACGCGTACCATCCTCCGCCAATATGCCTCCACACGTTAATCAAATACCGGCGGAAAGAGGCCGTGAAACTCCCCCACCTACGCTGGAACAAATAGTTGATTTAAAACAACAAGGGGAAGAGGAACTCTTTAGTTTGCAATCACTCATTTCCCAAACGCGCGACAGTATTCCGGAAGACGACATCATGAGCATCGCTGAACTAAGCGCTCTCAGCACACAAGCCCAGTCCGAATTTAGTGCATTTACGTCAGAAATAAACGCTTCCGAAAGACGCCCTTCTCCAACCCCCCCTACCTTTGATCTAGGTGATCCTGATCAAGAGGAAGCGAATGAAAAACAATTGAGAGCACAGAGAGAGTTGGCGCGTAAGCAAATGCAAGCGCAACCTAAGCAAGCTCTACTTAATGCGGAAAGTTACACAGAATCACTTAGATCAAATCGAGAAGCCACGCTAAAACAAACGGAAGAAGCGATACAGAAATTATTTAAAGGCTCTGCGAGTCTCGAAGATCTGGAAACGGCAATCGCACACTCAGAAGATAGCGATGTGCAACGCATTCTTATGGAAGGATTGTCAAAAATACTTGGTGAGTCGATGGCGAGAAAAATCCTTGAGTCGGATGGCGAGTATCGAAAAAAACTTAACGAAATTCAAGCGGATCTAAGCAAAACCCTAAACCTAGAAACGGAAGACAAGCCTTTATCCGACAAAGAAAAAGGGCCGGTATTACTCAAAGGATCCAGTCTGGAAAAGCTGGTAGCAATCCAGGAAATTTTTGGATCTCATGCGCGTGAAATGATACAAGCATTTGATCTCGGCAGAAAAAATCCGGAACTCCAAGCAACATCAACCAAGCCCGCCCTTGAAGTCACTTACGCATTAAATAAAAATACCGGAGAAAGCTACATGCACGCAGTCGTTGATCTGAACTTTGCCAGCGCACAAAACAGCGCAGCCGGTAATGTAAATCGAAGCTTTTTAAAAATAAAGCCTGAAACACCAACACCTGGAACAGTCGAGAAAACTTCCGTAACACACTATATATTCAAACTAGGTGCAGAATTTCAGGGCGATGGTCTAGCGGCAGACATGCTCTCGGAATCGCTCAAAGTATATGACAAGATAGGTGTCAAAGAAATAAAAACGGAAGCGAATATCGATATGGGCGGATACGTCTGGCAAAGCTACGGATTTAGCTGGGATATGGAAGCAGCCGCTTCCGACACAGGTTTACGTCCGAGTGAAAGCATGAATAAAGACGAGTATCAAGAGGCAGCGGAAAGGAATCTTCGAATATACATCAAACGTAAAATCGGAAACGCAAAAAACAATGCAATTCAACGTCTACAACAGATGAGCGTCCTCGACGCTTCAGGGAAAACGGAGAATAAAGAGCTGCAAGGATTAATCGACAGCTACGATACGTTAGCCGAACGTGGAACAGGCGCCACCCCCCAAGAACTGGCGCGCATTGGGGCAAAGGAAAAAAATTTACGATTTTATCGCCAAGTCAAAGGAACCGGCTTTACTGAAGAAGTGACTTGGATGACAGCTCAAGTCTTTGAACAACGTCGTTCATCCGGTGAAATCAATGCGGAAGAAGCGAAAAAAATTGAGCAAAACGCATTCCATATAGGTAAACTCGGCATGGCGCATGAAGATTTCAGCTGGTCCGGAAAAATCGACTTAAGTCAAGGGAGTCCGACAAGACGCATCTTGGAAGAAAAGCTGGCACGATCTACAAATTCATAATACGCAACATATGAAAGAACAACCAAAAAAACTCGATCATCCGCCTGTTATGGAAGGCCGCGATCTCGCCCCAGATGGAACACCTCTTAAAGACGAGGCGTTCCATCGCATCGGAATGAAAACCAATGCAAAAGCGGAACAGGAGGATGCGGCATTTGTAGAACTACATTTAGACGATCTCCGCGAAGCCCAAGCGGAAGAGCTCGCAAGGATCTCCAACAAACTTGGACGCAAATCCTACGAAGACCTGCTAGCACTCCACCCCAACTCCCCTCGCTTTGAACAATGGAAAAAGCGCATGGAAGAACTCTAATATCAAACAGCGCCCCATCCCGCAGATCGCGGGATGGGGCGCTTACGTTCATGCGCCGCCGAGGAGCTCCGGAAGAACTTCTCCTGCTTTGCCCTGAAGAAAATAGTGACTGGGGACCCTCGTCTGTTCGAGATTGACCATGATCGTCAGGATGCCACGCGACATCGCGAGACCAGCATACTGAACCGCCGTCCAAACGGCGCCACTCGTACCCACGATGAGCACGACATCAGCACTCATGAGCCCGATCTGCGTCCGACAGAACGCCTCCGTAGAGACACTCTCATCGAACCACACGATTGCCGGGCGCTCGAGCGCCCCACAGCACGGAGAAAGAGGCAAGTCAGCATAGGCGAGAGAACGCTCTTCGCGCTCCAAGCCACAAGCGGTACACCGATTGTGCCACAGCGAACCATGATAATGAGTCACATGATCCGTGTACCCAGCCTGCTCATGAAGATCATCAACGTTCATCGTGACGAGCGTGATCGATCCCGGCACCCGCCGAGCACGTTCCGCGATCGCCACATGAGCCGGATTTGGACCTCGTACCGCCACAACATTGCGGCGATACAGATACCAATCCCAGATGAGCCGCGGTTCCGCCGCAAACGTTACAGGATTGGCGAGCTCAGTAAAATGACGTCCTTGCCATGTCTCACCGGTACCACGAAACGTTGGCACCCCGCTTTCAGCGGAGATACCAGCACCCGTGATCACAAGAATCTTATTTTCCAGATCGTTCAAGGCTTCTTTTGGTGTAACAGCTTTCCTTGTAGACGATTCCATGCCGTACCTCCTTCTGGTTATTGTCAAAGAGCGAACGTCGAAACTTAGCAGATTTTCTGCTCTTTGTCAACCCTAAACCGGCCTCAACGTGCTATAATAAAACCCAAAATAAAGAACCCCCTCTTTCGCCCCTTTTCCTATGCCACGCACCGCACCAAAAAAACCAAAGCTCGCGAGACCCATCCCAACAAAACCACACCCAACAAAAGGCCGAGATGGTCACGGCGCACACTGGCATACCGTTATCTGGCTCGCAGCAATTTCGATCACATTCTCTGTAACAGCAATCACACTGTCCGCAACAGCCAAAGGCTCAACAGGAGATTATACAAACGATACAAAAGGCGTCCTCCGAGCCATTTCTGATCTCCGCAAAGACATCCGCGAAATCAATGGCCGGGTCACCCGCCTAGAAAACAGCAGACCATAAAAAATACTCCGACAGATGTCGGAGTATTTTTCATGGTGCCGAGAGAGAGACTTGAACTCTCATCTTCTTTCGAAGGCCAGCTCCTAAGGCTGGTGTGTCTACCATTTCACCACCTCGGCCCGTGACACGTCGATACGCTACGTGAAAACCAAAAGAAAATCAATTGAACGAAGCCCGAGCAAACTCAACCTGAAACGGCTGACAATAAATAGAGACGTACGGCGCCCTTGCAAGATCAAAGCCCTTTGGCAGATCAAATGTCTGCGTTCCCTTAATGCTCTTAAGTTTTGCGACTTCCAAATCCCCTACTTTTACCATCAAAGACGGCCCAGGATTTACGGAAAATTCCTCAGAAAGAACCACTCGATACATCGCTCCGACCTTCACAATCCGCGCAGAACCAGCACTTTGCGAAAAACTCGTACCCGTAAAATCCCCTAAACGCTCAGCTGTTCCACCCATCATCGTATCGATAGACTCCTTTAACTCCTGATGTTTTTCATCCTCAGAGAGTTCCTTTAGGGGTGTTTTGCTCACCACAGACCCAATCGCCTGTATTTTAAATGCATCATCCATCCTCGACAGCTGCTGCTCCGTAGGCAGATTCCCTAAAAGATATACTTGATCCCGAGCACAGCCAGCACCGCTAAGAGCAAGAATGAAAATAAGGCTAATCAAAGGCATTTTTCTCATAAGTTCACCCAGCATACCAAATAAACGAAAAACACGTCAGAATATCAGAGTAAAGCCATTGACATTTTAATAAAACACTGCAAAGGTTAGCCCATCGCATAAGCGATTTATCTCTATGCAAAAATATTTCTTAAACGTGATCGTAGCCGTATGTATCGCCGGCTCACTTGCCATCTTTGGCAATGTCGCCTCCGTGCACGCCGCGACCATCAACACAGTCATCCGCGGTCAGTCGGTAGACACCGTCTATTGGTATGCGAACGATGGAAAGCGCTATGTGTTTCCAAACCCAGCTACCTATTTTACGTGGTACCCATCATTTAGCAACGTGCAGATGATTTCAGATTCAGAACTCGCGACCATTTCACTCGGAGGAAACGTCACGTATCACCCAGGAGCAAAGCTCGTAAAAATTACAACCGATCCAAAAGTGTACGCCGTATCTCGTGGCGGCATCTTGCGCCATGTAACAAGTGAGACACTCGCAATTCAACTCTACGGAGTAAACTGGGCAAAACAAGTAAACGATGTCCCAGACTCTTACTTTGCCAACTACACCATTGGAGCGCCGATATACTCAACATCTGAGTATAACGCAAACTCAGAATACAATAGCGTTGCAAACCCAGGAGATGCGCTTCGTGGCATGGGTCAAGCCGTGTACACACAATATACCCAAACAGGAACGCTAACGCTTTCCTCAGATCGTACCTTGGTAACAAATGGCCAAGCGATCTATCTCACAGGTACCTATAATGGAGCACTTCCATCAGGAGGACGCTTGGAAATAAAAGATGCGCGCAACAATAACATAATAAAAACATGTTATGACACAAGCATCTGTAATGTCACTACCTATCCAACAGTCGATACGACACAAAGCTCCATCCAATATTACATAACAGCTTACAATAATAACGGAACACAAATCACAACACAGTTTGGACCAGTGATCTACACATCCGGTTATACGCAAACCGGTGCGCTAACCATCACAGCCGATCGAACAAGCATCACCAATGGTCAGGCACTCACACTTTCTGCAACATACAACACCACAATTCCTGCCGGTGGTCGCATTGAAATCCGTGAAGCTCGCACCAGCAACGTTGTAAAAACCTGCTACGACACATCATCCTGCTACGTAACGGTTTACCCTTACCAATCAGGTTACGCATCAACGCAGTACTACGCCGTTGCACTCAACGCATCCGGCTCACAAATCGCAACACAATACGGAGCAACCATCAACTTTGATGGAACAGGTTCTCAAGTCGATTCATTGTCTCTCACTGCTGATAGAACCACGATCAACTCAGGAGAAACCGTCCGACTCACAGCCAATGCCTACAGCACGTATAGTACAAGCTTTACAGGCTATCGCATCGATATCAGCGATGTCAGAACTGGCTCAATTGTTCGCACCTGTTATGATCAAAGCTCTTGCGCAGCCGATCTTACAATCGTAACAAGCAATACAACAGCGCAATATGAAGCTCGCATCTATAACAGCAGCAGTAGCCTCTTACGATCACAGCTAAGCCAGGTCATCAACATCAATCCAAGCAATACAGGTACGACAAGCTACAACTATCCAACTATCACCACTCCCGCTGATAGCCAGATTCTCACAAACTACCCACGTACACTCAGTATTACGTGGAACAACTCATCCGCACGTCGTCACCAAGTAGAAATCAACGTAAATTGCGGCAGCGTCACATGTCGCCCAGTTACGGGAGCCAACACAAACCCAGCAATCATCTTGGCAGATAATTACCAGAACTCTGTCATCGTGCAGCTAAATGGAGACAGCCAATACAGCGCCCGTGTCCGCGCAATAACCGATGGTGGTATCTACGGAACATGGTCCAACTACACCTACTTCTATTTCAACACAGGTGGTGCTGGTTCCGTAACTCAGTTCTAGAAAACAAAGTACCAATCAAAAAACCCTCCGCTCGGAGGGTTTTTTGAAAAGCAATCTATCAATATTTAATTCATTCAATTATGATAGTAAACATGAAACATCTCTTTCTCCGTGCCGCAGCGATCTGTTCACCTTTTTTCGCCGCCGCACTGCTGATGATCCCAGCCCACGCCATCTCACTCAGCGTAAACGCACCAACACCGGTTTCAACATTCGCCGGGATGCTCACGGAATACACGGCGACATTTGCCAGTGCGACCGCCATCAATGGATGCACGCTCTCCATCGACGGAGTTTCACAAGGCGGCATGACAATGTCCGGCTCGCTGAGTGGAACAGCGACACGAAGCGCAACCATCAGCGCCGCAGGCAGTCACCTTGTCCGTGCCACCTGTACCAATAGCGGTGGATCCACGGGTTTTGGTGAAGCTACGGTCACCGTCTCCGCCGATACGACCGCTCCGATCTTGGGTACCTACACCCTCACACCGGCCATTCCCGTCGCCGGCTCATCTTTCACCATCCAATCAAACTACGATGATACAGACTTTGGTTCCGGTTTGAATACCTGCTACCTCGTCGTAGACGCGAACATTGTCGGAAGTGGATCCATGACGCTTTCCGGCGGCGTCGGCTCAACGGCGGGCACAGCCAGCCGTTCGACCACGGTCACCGATGCCGGATCTCACACGCTCACAACCAACTGCTATGACCGATCCGGAAATTTCGGAACACGCGCTCAAACCGTGGTCTTTTCCGCACCGCCTGACACAACCGATCCGGTTGTCAGCTCTCTCTTACCGACCATCGCCACCCAAAATATCGATACCACCATTACCGCCACCTTTAGCGACAATATCGGCGTGACCGGATGTAAACTGACGATAGACGGCGTCGGTCTGGGAAACATGACCATGCTTTCCGGCACCCAAGCATCCATGTCCCACACGTTTGCCACCACCGGTAACCACAGCGCCTACGTGCAGTGCGCAGACGCCGCCGTAAACACGGGCAATAAGACAATCACCATCAATGTCACGGCACCGGTTATCGCCGACACAACCAGCCCGGTTGTTAGCTCCATCGCACCGACAACGGCAACCGTGGGTGTGGCGGTGATGATCCAAGCGACCGTCTCTGACAACATCTCCATTAGCGCGTGTGCGCTCGAAATCAACGGCGTGAACCAAGGCAGCATGACGGTTGCCGCAGGCTTAGCCACAAAAGCCATTAGCTTTTCTCTCGTTGGCGACAATGCGGTAAAAGTCATCTGTACGGATACAGCCAGTAACTCCGGGTTCCGTTCCGTCTTGATCACGGTCATTCCGATCGCGACCGGCGACACGACGAGCCCAATCGTCACCTCCGTCAACCCATCCACGGCCACGGCCGGTTCCTCGGTCAACGTTTCTGCCAGCTTCTCCGATGCGGTCGGCGTAACGACATGCAATCTCTATATCAGCGGATCGCTTATCGGTTCTATGGAACGAAGCGGTACGACATCCGGCACAGCAACACGCAGCCACACATTTGGAAGCGCCGGAACCTACGTCGTTGAAGTTCGTTGTTCAGACGCCGCCAGCAATACCGGAAGCACTTCCCGCACCATCACTGTCACCACACCGGGAACCGCGGGCCTCTATGCAAACCATCTCGTGAAACTCGTCTGCCCAGCCGGTTTCATCGACGTAAACCACCCCTGTAAGGCCGTGTACTTCGTCGGCTCGGACGGCAAACGCCACGCTTTTCCAAATGAACGCGTATTTTTCACTTGGTACACAAACTTTGATGGAATTATCGAACTAAACAGCACCGATCTCTCAGCCATTGTCTTAGGCGCTAACGTAAATTATCGCCCGGGCGTACGCATGGTGAAATTCACAACACTCAATAAGGTCTACGCTGTCGGTCGCTACGGCTCACTCCGCTGGGTCACAACAGAAGCGATCGCAACCTCACTCTACGGATCGGCCTGGAACACGCGTATTGACGACATTAGCGATACATTCTACACGGACTACACCTTTGGTAGCGACGTCACTCCAACCGCCTCATTCAGTCCATCGACAGAAACAAGCGGTGTCAGCTCCATCGACGCCAACCTACGTTAAAACAAAAAACCCTCCGCTCGGAGGGTTTTTTGTATACTGATTATGCGCGCTCAACGTACTCACCATTTTCCGTATTAACAATGATATTTTCACCCTGTTTGATAAATAATGGAACATGTACCTTGATGCCACCTTCTACCGTTACTTCCTTTGTCATGTTTCCGCCAGACACCGTGTTACCACCTGTCGCATCCATGGATTCCGTGACCTTAAATACCATCTTACGAGGAAGTTCCAAAGCAATTGGTTGGCCTTCATACGTTGTAACATTCAACTCCATTCCATCACGTAGATACTTTCCATCAGCCCCAACATCCTGATCTGACATCGTCGCCTGTTCATATGTGCCCTGATCCATAAACGTATGACCCGTCGCATCGTGATAGAGATACTGCATCTTTCGATGTTCAACTTCAACAAGCTCAATCGTTTCCGATGTCTTAAACGTCGTTTCCAATGTCTTGCCACTCTGCAAGTTCTTGATACGAGTACGCACAAAAGCCGCGCCCTTACCCGGGTTAATATGCTGAAACTCATTCACTACCCAAAGACCCTGTGGATCTCGGATAACAACGCCTTTTTTGATCTCAGATGTAGAAGCCATAATGGCGTGAGTATGGCGAAAAAAAGATAATTCGTCAACCGTTAAAACCTTTCCCTCGCTGGAATCGGCATCAAATCACTAATAGATTTTGTCCCCGCAAGCAACATCGCCAACCGATCGACACCAAAAGCAATCCCTGCCGCTTGTCCCATCTTTGGAATCGCCTCCATAAATCGTTCATCGATTGGCCAAACATCCTTTCCTAAAGACCGGCGCAAAGCTTGCTCTTCCTCAAAGCGTGCTCGTAACTCGGTAGGGTCTGCCAATTCAACATAACCATTTGCCAACTCAAGGTTTCCAACATACAGCTCGACGCGTAACGCATAACGCATATCATCAGGATCCCTTTGTGCGAGCGCAGCCATAGAAGCCGGATAGCACCACAAAAACGTCGGCACGTCTCCAAGCTTTGGTTCAACCTCGCTTAAAAAAATTTTAAAAAACAAATCATCCCACGTATCCGTATCAACAACGGTCTGATGATGCGCTCGACAAACTTCCGCGATCGCCTCTCTATTTCCTAGTAAAGGTTCCAAATCAACGTCGGCATATTCCTTCATGGCTTCTGCAACCGTCATTCGCCGAAATACTGGAAGGTTCGTCAAAATAGAACGCGTCATTTCTTCCGTCTCATCCATGAGTTCGTGAATCCCAATTCCTTTGCGATACCACTCACACATCATAAACTCTGGATCATGCGTCCCATCCCAAGGCTCCCCATTTCTAAAACACGGCCCCAAATCATAAACCTTATCAAACCCCGCCGCGAGCAGGCGCTTCAATGCATACTCGGGACTTGTGATCAGAGCGGTGCGATGAACCATGCCATCAGCTTCCTCCACCTCGGTCCACATCGGATTCAAATACGGCTCCTGCCCAGGTAATCCAACAAGACGCGGTGTCTGCACTTCCAAATATCCACGTTCATCAAAAAACCGTCGTACAAGTTTAACAACCGTAGAGCGTGCACGAATAAATTCAGGGTTCATAGAGAATGCCGATACAGCAAAACTCTCCGCCTGAGGCGGAGAGTTTTATCTTAGCGAACCAAGTAAGGAACCAAAGCCATGAAGCGAGCGCGCTTGATAGCGTTAGCCAATTTACGCTGGTGCCATGCGCAGACGCCGGAGCGCTTGCGTGGAACGATCTTTCCAAACGAGGAAAGGTAACGGCGAAGCGTATCGGTATCCTTATAGTTGATTTCTGTAAGATTCTGCTGGCAGAAATAACACGTACGAGGTGTCATCTTTTTCTTGTTGTTCATAGGTGTAGGCGCATCGAGAACGGATCAACCAGAGATGCGCGGGATGAAATAAATAAGGTTTAAAACGGAATGTCTTCTAAGCGGATCTCACTGTCTCCAATCGACTTATCAAGTGGAGTAACCGTTGGTTCAACCGATGGAGTTGTTGGCATTGTTGCCGCCTGCGGATCACGACTTGCAACTTGAGCACCAACATCTTTGCGATCGAGAATGATCATGTTGTCTGCAACGATCTCCGTACGCTGACGCTTTTGTGCATCTGGCGTTTCCCACTCACGTGTCTGCAAACGTCCTTCGATATAGACCTTACGACCTTTACCAAGATACTGTCCGCAAATCTCCGCAAGCTTTCCCCAAGCAACGATATTGTGATACTCAGCGCGTTGCTGTTTTGCGCCCTGTGCATCCGTCCATTGCTGATTGGTAGCAATACCAAACGAACAAACGTTCTGACCCCCGGCTGTGGCCCGAAGCTCTGGGTCACGGGTCACATTACCGATAATCATTGCACGGTTCAAATCCATAGAAACAAAGCTTAGACCGAAGCCGCAACTTCAGGCAAGGAAGCCTCAGGCTTTTTCTCACCCTCTTCCGTCTTTTCACCCTCAACAGCCTTCACATCCTCCGTAGGACGATCGGTACGACGACGTGGTCGGTCCTCTTTGTTGTCAAGGTTGATCTCTTTATATTCAACAAGGTTGTACTTACCTTCTCCAGCCTCTTCCGCACGCAAAATCATGTGGCGGACAATATCAGTGGAGATGCGCAAGTTCTCATCGATCTTAGCCATGGCAGTCCGTTCTGCATTAAAGCGAACAAGCATGTAGTAACCGTGACGTTGTTCATCAATGAGATAAGCAAGTCGGAATTTACCAAGACGCTTCGTCGATTCAACAGTTGCACCGTACTTCGTGACCAAGGTCGAGATCTTCGTTTCCACCACACCGGCTTCTTCCTCAGAAAGAGTACCAGGAATGATGTACATGAGCTCGTACTGCGATGACGTCAAAGCGTCAGACATAGATTTTGTAACATGTCCCCTATTTGGGGCTCTCAACAAGCAAAATTGAAGTTGAAATTGGCCAGTTACGCTAGTTTTTTAGTAGCCAAACCTTAACGAAAACCGCCCAGTCTGTCAACCATTTTAAGGCAACAGACCGGGCGGCGAGAGAGAAAGGACGATGGCCTAAGCATTCCCCTTAGAAGGAATCGCGCCATAGGCTACTTCTGGAAGTCCGCTCCAGATCGACTTACGCTGGATTCCAAGTTCATCTTCCAGATTGCGGATATACTCCGCCATCTGAACGACGCGTGCATCCAGATAATTTGGGCCCTTTTTGATCTCATCGAGCAACTCCTTGGCCATCTTATATTGAGGCTGGAGCTTACCGACAAAATCATTCACTTGTTCAAGTTCTTGTTCTGCCGTAATGGCACGGCGCTCGAGTCCAGCCGTACGACCCTCGAGCTCATACATCCGGCGTTCGACATCCGTCAGTTTGGTTAGAGCACTTGTTGTAACAAGACTCTCCGTCCAAACAGCGACAGACTCAGACGCCTCATGCTCTTTCTTCCACTTTGCGACACGAGCTTCATGCTCGCGCGTTTGGGAAGCCGTGAGATCTTGATAGACCTGAATAAGTTCATTCAGGGTTTCCGTACGCACCTGCAAAACTTCAGCAGTGCGCGTCGCCGTATGAATTTCTCGCTCAAGACGCCCTTGCGGATCAACGGAATCCGTACGCATACCAGTCATCGCATACAGATCATCAATCGCTTGCGTCTTTGCTTCTTCACACGATTGAACCAGTGCCTCGTGCTTCAAACGATCCGCACGATACTCCGAGAGCATGCGCCGATACGTCGAAACAAGGATAGATCGCATCGTTCGAGAGGCAGGCTTCTCACCACTTCGGAGTTGCTGAAGCCAGTGAAGAATCATCTCAGAACGAGCACGCGCCTTACGAGCATTTGTCTGGTGAATCCGCGCCTGATCCACAAGATTGAGGAGTCTTGGAAGACGTTCTCGACGAGCAATATCCTCAGATTGCTGTCGTTGGAAGATTTGAAGAGAAGCGTGAGACTGATGAAGCAACTTCCGATGCTTCGCCAGCTGGACAAGAAGAAAAGAACATCGCTTACGCAGTCGTCCAAACCGCGTTGTCACACGTCCGAGCTCTCTTGCAGCTCCAATCATTCCTTCTTTGTGCATAATCGCTTCGAGCTCCGCTCGGATAATATGCTTGCGCATACGTTCACGAGAAGCGGCCCAAGTTCGATACATGCCATTCACACGCCACATCACCCTCCTGGACCAATCCTGATGCTGCCGATAATAAAGCAGCGAAATAGCCACGAGAATAAAGAGCGTAAGAGCCACCCAAAGTGGCGTACTGCTTCCTCGCTCACTCTCCACAAGACGTACGGCCGCCTCTTGCGAACGGACCTCAGCAAGTTCATTTTGAGAACTCGCCAATTGCGATTCAAGCTCAATGATACGAGCCTGGCCCGTAAATTCGAGCATATTACGATTCACAGCAACAGGCTGTGCTACAGGAGCGGTCACTTCTTGCATAGGAGCTGCTTCCGGTTGAAGAGGCACGTTGTACGTCCTCCCCGCCACAAGCCATCGCGCCATCCGATGATGAACGCAAGCTCCTACCAAAGCAGGATCACGTCGCATCATGGGGCGTTCACCCCGCACATTGTCATAGCAGACATAGATGATGCCGTTCGGATTCCGATCGGCGATCATCTCCATATCGATGTGAAGACCTGGTGCCCTCGCATAGCGACGAGCCAGAGTATTGATATCACGAAGGCGACCACCTTCGTTGACACGAATTCGCGCAATCGATTCACCGCGATGCACCGAGACAAGTTCGACCTGAGGCCGCTCTTGCGCTTGCACGGGAGAAACGATCATCACGCAAACCGATGCGATCAAACCACTGAACATCCACGAGAACCGCGCCATAAAAACCTCTATCGGGTAAGAATACCCACAAGTATTTGGTCAAATATTTGAATAAAAGTCAAGACCCCGCTCCGTAAGATTACGGGCGGGGTCGAGTGGCGTGGTCAGTCTTTCGTCTCGTTTATCACGAGCTTGTGAATGACCGATGTAATTCCGGTATCCTCAGGCAGCTTGGAATCCTCATACATACTTGAGGCTCCAGGCACCGGCGGGACAGAATCCGGCTCCGTTCCCAAATCCTCAGTAGGAGGAAAGAACGGCGGCGGCTTCATGACGAGCGTCCCGACATTCGGAAGCTCCTCCAAAGGATTCTGTACCCTCTCGATGGGTTCCGTCATCCTTCGACGACGTCTCTCATCGCGCTCAGCCTGCTTCTTTCCACGTTTTGACGTGGTAGGAGCAGTCACTGGTGCATGCTGACTAATCCGGAAAGGAATGTCATCAGGCTCAGCGGATTTTGGGGAACCAACCCCCGTCTGCGTGGACTCGATCGGAAGCGGTCGTACCGACCGCCTGACCAAAGTCGCAAGATCCGAATCCAGATAAATGAGCAAGTCGTTGAAAACGCCTTGCACCATCTGCTGGAACAGACCATGCGCCAGAGCGATACGCTCTACAGCCTTCATCATCGAAGGCGCGGAAGTATCCCCTGTATGAGCCGCATGCTCCATGGCGCAATCGAGATTGACAAACCCTTCTTGAAAGAGCGTCTCAACCAGCGACTTTGCCTTCTCCTTGAAACGTGAAAGTTCATTCGTGAGCTTTTCCATTTCATAGGCAAATGAAACACGCTCGCTATGCCACTGTTCACGCTCCTTCGTCAAAGCTTCCTGTGTCGACTCGAGACTAGAACGAGTCTGTAGCACCTGCGCATAAGCCTCACGATTAGCAGTCTCGAGCTCCTCAATGCGCTTCGTATCCTCTCGATATTCAATCTTCGGAGGAACGTTCTTCAACGCTTCAATTTCATCGGCGTGCTTGAGAAGGTCATTCCCATAAGCAAGCGCGAGCGTCGCATTTGCATTTGCTGCGAGGAAAAATTGGACAAGAGACTCCTCGGAAAGAGGGGCCTTCTGAGCATAGTGCTTCCAGAGTCTCTCAAGAGACTCGAAAAACTTTTTGTCACGCTCTTGCTCCTTTGTAGGAGGCGGAGGCGCGATCTCCGCTTCAGGCGATTCTGATTCAGTAGTCATCGACGTAGGCCTGTACCACGCGACGAATTTGTCCTTAAGAATAAGAATGATCAACGCGATGGACAAGATCGCGAAGACGGACCACACAAGCTTTGCATGCGCGAGAGTGAAGGCGGCGGCTTCATCCAGCGTTGACGATTGATGAGCAAATCCATTCTCTACGCTCGTCGGGCGAGAGGCGGGGGGAAGGACGGCAGGAACAACCGTCGGCATTACCGTGGGAACAGGCGCCATAACAGCGCTCGAACCATTCGCTCCCGCAGGCGCACGCTCAAGCGTACGACCAAATGCTGCCAAAACATCATGCACCTGAACATAACTCGGAGGCTGCTGCTCCTCCATCAGAGCAGAGAGCTCCGTCATCCACCCACCGAGCTGCGCAGGCGCAGGAACGGTATGAGTGACTGTCGTACCATCAAGCGTAGCAACCATCTGCTCTGCACGCTCCCCCGGCGTAAGCCGAGGACGAGCAGGAATACGATACACACGATTAACCATCGGCCAACGCGAGCAGGACTCAGCCCCCTCGCAATAATCAGCAAATGAAACGTTAGCGCTCGTAGAATTGGTATCGCAACTTCCGTTGCGCCCAGAGCGACGATCAGGACGATGATAAATAACGAGGCAGCGATTGGCAGCGTCGAGCTGCTCCATGGTGATAGGCCTTTGGCCCTCAAGATCCGCATTCACGCGGCTGAGGATCGTGCCAAAACCACCCATATGAGGGGCCCAGGGCCCAAAGATGAAGGATCGATATCCTTCTTGATTACGCGAATCATCGCGCCGAAGTTCGAGGATTTCCCCTCGACCAGGCATAGACAAATCTTGCGCCAACACAAGGGACGGTACAAGAACGAGAACAGACACTACGAGAATCGCGATAAGAAAACGCGACATACGAACTTCCTTTCTCTTCCTTCTTCTTTACGCGGTTTGAAGGAACAGACCGATCGCTTCTGGCGAATCCAGCAAGCGACGATCAAACTAATCATACATTCTAAGTACTGTCAAGGTTGCAATCTCGAGCTAGCTGTGTTAAAAAGACGCTCAATGAAGCGTTTTCTTGTATTTGGAACTCACCCAGAAATCTCACTCGCTGAGGTCCGGGCTGTCATTGGCGATGTAAAACCCATCATGTCCGATTCTGTTGCGATTATCGAGGCAGAAAACTGGGACTCTGCAGATCTTCAAGATCGTCTAGCCGGCATCGTAAAACTTGGCGACGTCATCGATGAAAGAGCTCTCGATGCAATTGACGGAAAAATCCTCGCTGATCACGTAGAAGCCCGCCCTCGCGGAGACCGAATCCTCTTTGGAATAACGATTGTTGGAGGCTCAGCCAAAGACCGTCAAGAGCTAAAACACCTCCCAATTCGGTTAAAACGCGAGCTTCAAGAGCGTGGCAAATCCGTGCGCTGGGTAACAGGAGACAACGGAAATCTCACGCCCGCTGCGATCTCAAAACTCGATCTCACTACCAAGGGCTATGACTTTGTCATCGCTATCCACGGAAAAACAGCTTACATCTGCCTCACAACACAAGTCCAAAACATCGATGCCTGGAGCAAACGAGACTATGGTCGCCCATTCCGCGACACAAAAACTGGCATGCTTCCACCAAAGCTAGCGCGCATGATGGTGAACTTAGCGATGCCAAAAAACGCATTACTCGATCCATTCTGCGGCGGCGGTACCGTTGCCATGGAAGCAGCTCTCTTACATCGTGATCTCACGATCGTCGGCTCCGATATCGACGCAAGACAAATTGCAGGCTCAAGAGAAAATACAACATGGCTAGTCAATGAAGACATCCTTAAGCCAAATGACCTCAAACGCATTGACTGGAAAGTCTGCCCAGCGCAAACCATCAACAAACATCTCACCGGAAAAACATTCGATGCAATCGTGACAGAAGGTTTTTTAGGAACACCGCTCTCCGGACGTGAAACAGAGTCCATCTTAGAAAAAGAACGCCTCATTGTAGAAAAACTCTGGAATGAAACGCTCCCCATCTTATCCGCAATGCAACCTGTTGGCGGCCGTCTTGTCGCTGTCTGGCCTGACTTTATCACGCCACACGGAACATTTTCCGTAAATCCAATCCAAGCCGCAGAAAAGGCGGGCTATTCCATGGTCGGCAAACCGCTCACCTACGCCAGACCAGACCAGCACGTGCATCGCAAAATCGTAATCCTCATCAAAAGATAAAAACAAATCCATTGACAAAATAGGTGTTTTCCTGTATATTTTGATGTTCTCTGGAGAAAAAACCAGAAACACACCTATAGGAGAAACAATGGGCCATACGCCAAAACCATCATACCTTAGCGTAGTTTCAGGCAAAAAAAAACCACGAGTAGATGAAACATCCTCCTTTGAAGCTGAAGGAGTACCAACAAAAAAAGTAGAGATTCCAGTCCAAGGAATTACAGTAGAAGACAAACTTCTCCGCCTACTTCCAATCAAACGGTTTGCTCGCGGAGAAATCGTCATCAGCGAACAAGACGTTTCCAATATCTACTACGTCATCGAGGCTGGCCGTGCTGTAGAGTTTGCGCTCACAAGGAACGGAGAACCTACCGCCGACGAACGCATCCTTAACGTTTCAGACATCATCGGCCTCACACGCTGCGCGCGCGTCGTCACACAAACCGATCTCACCGTGCGCGTCATCGACTTTGTTGCAATAAAAAAAGAACGTGACGCTCTTCTCGAGACCTTTGCAAACACCTTGATTCGAGAAGCGGCAATATCGTTAAACAGCGTAAACCGAGATCGATTCATTCGATCACAAGAATACGCAAAAACAATTCGCGAAGAAGTCCAACAGCATCAGACGCAAGGACGACAACTGTCTCGTGAGGTTTTGCGCCAGCGCAAAGAAATCCTCTCTCAACGGATCATCCTCGAGGAACAAGGCGAGGAGCTAGAACGCTTCAACCTTGAACGTCTAAAGATCATCGAGCTGCTAAACCCAGCAATCACGGCGCTCTTTTCCTCAGACTCTCAAAGCAGTCTGCAACTGGCCGTAAAAATACTGGATGAGTTTCACAGCTACAAAATGCGTATCAAGCGCAAACCCTGATCAAAAAACGCCCCGGTCTGATTTACATCGGACCGGGGCGTACTTCTTTATTTCTTAAGGATAAATCTGTTTACCTTCCTCATCATATAAAAGCACGGCCTGCACAGGACACGATTGCGCTGCGAGCAAAATCGTCTCATCATCCGCCGCCTTTGGATCAACAACGTAAGCCTTATTCTCTTCATCGAGTTGAAAGACACCTGGTGCAATTGTCACGCACGGCGCAGCTCCGATGCAAAGATCGCGATCAACAACAATTTTAGCAATTTTCATAAAACGATTATGCCCCAAAATACTTCTCTTTGTAAAACCGAATAAGATTCTCGACTTCTGGAATACAAGAAGGATCCCCTGTTCCAACCTTTGTCCGAGCTTGAACCTTTTCTAATGTATCCGCTCCTTCAAGAACCGCCTCCTCAATGTCGTGATCCGTAATCTTTAAGACATGGTCGATCACACGTCCCGCTTCCAATGAAATCTTATCGATCTGACCACTCTTTCGATAATAATCATTCACCGCGCTACGCAACGCTTTATCACCAAGCACTGAACAATGAATCTTGCGAGCCGGCAATCCACCAAGTCGCAACATAATGTCCTGAGGACGCAATTTCAACGCCTCTTCAAGCAACATTCCACCATGTTCCGTTACCATCACCGATAGCATTGACGTCGCCGCAATAGCTGAGGCGCAACCAAACGTTTTCCACTTAAAATCCTTGATGCGCTCAAGCCCATCCGCGTCTTTTTCAATCTTGAGATAAACCTTCATCGCATCACCACAAGCCGGAGATCCAACCATACCAAGATACGCATCACCATAAGCAGCTTCATCCTCCAAAAAATTCTTTGGATGAAAAAAATGCTCTTTTACCGTATCAGTATAGAACCACCCTTTATCTTCTTTTTTTGCGATAACATCTCCTTGCATATTAAGCAAAATATTTCATATCTAAATTCGCCGGGCTCATCAAACGCAAACGCTCAACAATCGCCGGCATCACCCGTAGAACAAAATCGACATCTTCCTCCGTTGTAGAATGTCCGAGCGTAAATCGAATGGATCCATGCGCCGCTTCATAAGAAAGTCCGGTTGCAAGAATCACATGAGAAGGATCAAGTGACGTCGATGCACATGCGGATCCCGTTGAAACCATAATCCCCTGCGCATCAAGATAAAGCACCGCCGCTTCACCCTCAATATCGATAAAAGAAATATTCACGCTATTTGGCAATCGCTCTTTTGGATGACCATTCAAGATGGTTTTTGGAATCGATAACAAACCCTGCGCAAGCCGATCACGAAGCGTACTCAATCGAGCACTCTCTACTTCACGCTCCGCCTGAACCAACTCAAAAGCCTTCGCAAGCCCAATAATTCCGGGCACATTCTCTGTTCCGGATCGCAAATTCTTTTCCTGACCTCCACCAATAAACATGGGCTGTACCTTCACGCCACGACGCACATACAAAACACCAACACCCTTTGGTCCATACATTTTTGAACCATTCAACGTCAACAAATCTACATGCGTTTTCTCTACATTTAAATCCAAAAATCCCGTCGCCTGACAAGCATCCGTATGCAGATAAGGAAACGTCGTCGCATGCAACTTACGATATTTTAAAATCTCTCGACCAAGCTCCGCAATCGGCTGAATGGTACCTATTTCATTATTAGCCGTCATGATGGAAATCAAAACCGTATTCGATTTGATCGCGCTCATCACCTCCTCAACAGAAATTTGTCCCTCACGACTCACTCCAACAATCGTCAATTCAATTTCCTTCTTCCGATCCATCGCTATCAACGGTTCCAACACAGCATAATGCTCTACCGCGCTCGTGATCACATGCGGTAACACTCCATTCTTCTCATGCCAATATCTCGGCACACCCATCACCGCCAAATTATCCGACTCTGTTCCACCAGAAGTAAAAAGAATCTCATCCTCATGACCACCCAGCAAACGCGCAACCGTTCCACGCGCTTCCGCAACGGCGTCTTTTGCCCGCATTCCAACAGAGTGGAAAGAAGAAGGATTACCAAAATCCTCCGTAAAATACGGCTGCATCGCTTCCAATACACGTGGATCAAGTGGCGTCGTCGCCGCATGATCTAAATAGATGATTTTATTTGTCTTCATAAATCAGAAAGCTTTGTCTTTCGCAAAGTCGCCAACACATCTTTTTGCAAAAATCCCCACAAATTCTTACTCTGACACTTTTCCTGCACCGGGCATCCATGCGATTCCAAACAAGACACAAGCACCACCGGCCCCTCCAAAGCCACCACAATATCCTCCGCCGATATCTCCCCCGCCCCCTTCGCCAACCGATACCCACCCCCCGGCCCCTGCCGCCCCGCCACCAATCCCGCCTTCTTCAAACTCCCAGAAACCTCCTCCAAATACCCCTCCGCCATGCCCATCCCCTTTGCCGCATCCTTCACACTCAAAAACTCACCTTCGGCCAAAGCCGCAAGCTGAGTCATAAAAATCATCCCAAAATGATTGCGCTCGGAAACGCGAAACAATGAATTCATTGAAAATTGAGCCAAAACTAAATTCCCAGCTCGTAACTGGGAATTTACGGTTAAGTGACTAACCTGTCAAGAAGTCTTCTTCCCCAACTTCCTCGCCAACACTGCCAAAGCAAGCACAGCGATATGAGACAAAAACGACATCAGAGGAATACTCACCCATCCAAACAACTCAAAATATCGTGTCGTACATGAGACTCCCGCAACACAAGGACCCGTCCATTCAGGTCGAAAGCCCCAATTCACCGCATAGTACAAAACCGTATGATACGCAGAAATAACCGCACCAATAATCGCAAACGGGATAATATAGCGATACGCCTTTTCATCTTTTCTCACCATCGGAATCAAACTCAAAACGACAATCGGATACATCGTGATGCGTTGATACCAACACAAAACACAAGGCGCCAAATGCATCACATCACTCGCATACAAGCTCCCAACCATGGAAGCCATCGAGATTAAAAATGTCAGCGGATAGAGATAAGGAGGAATTTTTTTAAGCATAGGATATTTTATCGTAGGGGCACAATATATTGTGCCCTTACACGGAGCGTAATGATCGTGAAATGCGCAAACTATTCGCTAATACACTAACACTTGAAAACGCCATGGCAAGTCCAGCAAAGATCGGATTCACAACACCAAGCATCGCAAGAGGAATCAATACAGCATTATACGCAAAAGCCCAAAATAAATTCTGCCGTATCGCGACAAACGTTCTCCGCGCAAGCCAAAGAGCATCCGACGCCTTAAGCGGTGAACCACCCATCAGCACAATCTGCCCCGTTGCAATCGCAACATCCGTTCCCGTTCCCATCGCAATCCCAAGATCTGCCTGCGCAAGAGCCGGCGCATCATTCATACCATCGCCAACAAATGCAATCTTTTTCCCTTCTTGCTGTAAACGCTTTACCTCATCTGACTTCTCCATTGGAGATACTTCCGCAAGGACCATATCAATACCAAGCTCCTTTGCAACCGCCTCTGCTGTCATACGATGATCCCCCGTAATTAACCCCGTCTGGATTCCTCGATCATGCAAAGCCTTGATCGCAGCCTTTGCATCTGGCTTCAACCGATCACGTACCGCAATCGCCCCAAGATACAAACCGCCCTTTGCAACCAAAATCACCGTCTTTCCTTCATGACGCAGCACCGAGAGATGATTCGCATCAATCGCAAGCAATGTCACTCCTGCCTCCTTCAAAAACAGCTCTGTACCTAAACGAATATCTTCACCCTCATACATCGCATGTACACCCTGACCCACAACCACCTCAAATCCTTCAACCGATGCAACAAAAGCACCACGCTCCGTCGCCGCCGATAAAACCGCACTCGCTAATGGATGCTCCGATGCCAACTCCAAACCAGCAGCAATAGAAAGCAAATCCTTCTCCAACACTCCTTCTGCCGGAATCACATCCGTGACCGTCGGCTTCCCTTCTGTAAGCGTTCCTGTCTTATCAAAGATCACTAAATTCACATGCCGCGCAGCTTCAAGAGCAGAGCCATCCTTCACAAGAATGCCACGCTTGGCACCAGCACCCGTACCAACCATAATCGCCGCTGGAGTCGCAAGTCCCAATGCGCAAGGACAAGCAACAACTAACACGGCAACGGCATAACGTATCGCCTCTCCCATCGGAACCTGCATGTAAAACAACCAAATGCAAAACGTAACAATCGCAAGAACGATAACAATCGGAACAAAGATTCCAGACACACGATCAACGAACGTTTCCACTGGCGATTTTGTGGCAAGTGCATGTTGAACCGTTGATACGATTGCATCCAAAACAGACTCACCCGGCTTCACCGTCACCTTCATCGTAAACGAGCCTGTGCTATTAACCGTTGCACCATACACAATATCATTCACACGCTTCTCAACCGGCACCGATTCTCCCGTCAGCATCGACTCATCAACGGAGGAATTACCCTTCACAACTACGCCATCCATCGGAATACGCTCACCGCTTTTGACCAAGCAATAATCGCCAATTTTGAGTTTTACAGAATCAACTTCCTCCGTTGTTCCATCTTCCAATAAACGATGCGCTGTCTTTGTATTCAACGAGAGCAGTTTCTCGATCGATTCTCCCGCCTTCATGCGCTGACGTGCCTCAAGCCACTTCCCTAACAACAAAAAGAACACAACGATTCCAGAAATCTCAAAATACACATCCCCACCCGCAAACATCGCATACGTACTCCAAAGCAAAGCCGATCCCGTACCAACGGTCACAAGCGTATCCATGCTCGCACGAAAATGCTTCAAATCACTCCACGTGCCAACATGAAATTTCCAACCAATAATAACGACCAAAATCCAAGCGCAAACAGCAAGGAGAATCGTCGGCAACATCACAAACATACTCACAACCAATGGCAAAGCGAGCGTTCCAGCAATGACGAGGCCACGTGTATCAATATATCCCGCATGAGAAAGATGCGATGTATGGGATTCATGCATTTCATGTTCCGTCATCGCATCATAACCATTGTCCTTAACCGCTTTCACCAACATGTCCGAGTGAACATGCTCATCATGCTCAATCGTCGCACGCTCGCTCGCAAAATTCACACGTGCCTCTTTCACGCCATGAACTTTTTTCAATGCCTGCTCCGTCGTAAGCGCACAACTCGCACAATGCATTCCAAGAATCTTCAATGTCGTCTTCATAAACTTAATCAACAACTTGGAATGAACCGCGAATCATACCCATCGAGCAGGAAAAAGGAATCGTTCCATTGCGTGATGGCGTAAATCGAATCTGATTTTTTCCCAAAACCAAACCCTGACTAATCCCCATCGTTGGCACGACGATAGAACTCGCACAACCGGAAACATCGACGCCATCAATATCCCATCGCACCGGCACGCCACGCTTTAACGTAAATCGACTTGGAGAAAATGCTCCATAAGCGACTTTCATACTAATTACCTGTTCTTCCGCTTCAACCGTCGACACCGTAAAAGCCCCTCCAACAGAAGCGAGCGCACCATCTAATGTCACACGCGATCCAAGCACCGTAAGTCCGCCATCAATCTGTGCAACAGCAAACAACACAAGCATGCCTCCAGTCGCGAGCTGTAAATTCTTACTCTTCATCGACACGACAGATCCAAAAAAACTCAAACCAACAAGAACCGGAAATGTTCCGAGTGCAAAAGCACCCATCATCAATGCTCCCGTCTGTGCAGAACCGGAAGCCAAAGCCATCGCCTGAGCTGCCTGCGTAAATCCGCATGGCAATAAGAATGTCACTGCTCCGACAAGCGGAGGAAGTGCCTTACCACGCTTCCCAGCCACGTTATAAGCAAATCGTCCAAAAGCCATAGGCAAATGCATCTTGCTACGTGGCAACAAATCCAAAAGATAAAGCGCAACGCCGATAAGAACCAATCCGAGCACAATCCCAACCACACCATACACTCCAGAAGAAACAGAAATGCTCTGACCAATACCACCAAGCAAAGCACCTCCAACCGCAAAAGCAATTAATCGCCCCGCATGCGTCATCGCAACACTCTTGGCATCCTTTCCGCTAAACGCAATTAAAAACGCACCAGTCGATGCTAAACACGTGGAAACGCTTGCAACAAAACCAAGGACAAACATCGCGACATAAGAAGGACTAACGGATGCACTCGGCAACAAAAACAGGAATGGCGAGATCATGAAGCGCCATGCAAACCAAACCAAAGCGACAGCCAAAACCGCTTGCCAAAGTCTGGAGCCAAAAGACTGTTTTGTTGCGACGTCGCAAGCCTGAGGAGTTTGAGGAGTCGTCATATTATCGATCAGCTAATTCCATCACGCGAATAACTTCTTGAACGGCCTGTTGTTTATCCTGAGAGTTTTCGTTCATAGAAGAGGTAAAACACGTATTCATATGATTGCTAAAAATACGCCGTATCACACCCTTCCAGAGACCCTGAACAGCTAATGCCTGCTGTAAAACATCGATACAATAACAATCATCCTCAAGCATGCGGACGACATTCGCAAGTTGCGTCTGTGCCTTACGAGCATTCGCCAGCACCAACCGTTTAGAACCAGCATCTGCTAAAACAATCTTCTTTTTTG
>CAIXDN010000069.1 GCA_903918235.1 Candidatus Uhrbacteria bacterium | reverse complement strand
GGCGTTACGTTATTGTTGATCGCAAAATTGTTTGGTGCGGAAACGGCTGTTCCTCTTGCTGTTGGTACTTTTTCATTGGCAATAGTCCTTGCGATTGTTTCGCTTATCACGTATACGCCTTAGGTATGTTGCACTCGCTCAAAGCTTTGGTTCCAAAATCGTTTCTTGTGGTCTATCATCGTGTATTGGCCCGTGTTTCTGCGATGATCTATGGAAATCCTTCGCAGCATCTCATTGTGATTGGTGTGACGGGAACGAATGGAAAAACAACCGTGAGTTATTATCTCGCGCGAGCGTTGGAAGCTTCTGGTTTTGATGCGGGTTGTACAACAACGGCTTTGTTAAAGGTTGGAAAAAAGGAGTGGTTGAATAAGACAAAGATGACCATGCCTGGGAGATTTTTTTTACAAAGAATGATGCGAGAGATGGTGGATGCGGGCTGTCGCTATGCGGTGATTGAAACGTCGTCACAGGGATTAGAGCAGGGGAGGCATCTTTCTGTTGCGTATGATATTGGTGTGTTTACCAATTTAACACCAGAACATATCGAGGCACATGGTGGATTTACGCATTACCAAAAGGCAAAGCGTTTGTTGTTTGAACATGTTGGTCGTCGAGGAAAAAAGATCGTGGATGGATTGGTTGTTCCTAAGGGAATTGTGTTAAACGCTGATAGTGAGCATGGCGAGTATTATGCCGATGTCCCAGGCGTTGATCGTGCTGTTTGGTTTGGTATTGAGAATCATCGCGGTTTGTATGCAGAGAATCTGGCGCTTGAGGCAACGGGTTCTCGATTTATCTTGCGCGATACTCATGATCTTTCCGTGAGCTTTCCCGTGCATTTGAATCAGCCAGGAGATTACAACGTTTCTAATGCGCTTGCGGTGTTAGCGATATGTCAGTTGTTGTCGGTTGATCTTCCAAAAGCTATTCAGCGATTAGAGGGGATTATGACGGTCCCTGGAAGATTTGAGCGTGTTGATGCAGGGCAACCGTGGACCGTGATTGTGGATTATGCTCCAGAACCGGAAAGTTTCCGACAGCTCTATCGTGCGTTAGCGGTTGTTCCTCGTGAGCGGACGATTCATATTCTCGGTTCTTGTGGCGGTGGTCGAGATATTGCGCGTCGGCCAATTTTGGGTGAGCTTGCTGCGCAGAATGCGGATATCGTTATTGTGACAAATGAAGATCCTTATGATGATCAACCTAAGGAGATTATTGAGCAGGTTGCCTCGGGTGCGCGTAAAGCTGGTAAGATTGAAGGAGAGAATTTGTTTCTTGTTTATGATCGACGAGAGGCGATTTTTCATGCCATGGCGATGGCGAGGGCAGGTGATTTGGTTGTAATGACGGGTAAGGGTTGTGAGCCATGGATTTGTATTGCCGATGGTGCCAAGATACCGTGGGATGAAGCTGGGACTGCACGAGAGGCTATTCAAGCCGCATTAACACGTTAGTCTATGTTTCGCATTCGCGATGTTGTTCAATTACAGCCAGAAGAGCAGACGCTTCTATTGGTGCGTCGTCATTTGCGTACGGCGGTTGGTTCATTGTTTCTTGCTGGTTTATTGATAGCGATTCCGTTTTTCTTTTTGTTTCATCTCGTGCGAGTTGGAGGTTTCGGTATTGTGATTTTTTGCCTATTGCTTGCGCTGGGTGCTGCTTTTGCTTTGCGTGTTTTTCTTTTATGGGATTCGCATGTCTTTATTTTGACAAATAAAAGGATTATCCATGTTGAGCAGATGGGTGTTTGGCGGAGACATGTACGTGAGATGCCGTTGTTAGCGTTGGAACAGATGAGCATTGAGCGACGTGGATTTTTAGACGCGCTGTTTCGGACAGGTATTTTACGTCTTCGTGCAAATGGGCATGGGCAAATTGTTTTTTCTGATGTGTCTCATCCGGAGCGTCTCATTGAAAAAATTGAACAAGCACGTCCTGTGAGGTAGAATTGCGGCATGTCTAAGACCGTCACATCTTCTTTAGGTATTGCTCGTTGGCCGCTTCTTGTTGCAGC
>CAIXDN010000068.1 GCA_903918235.1 Candidatus Uhrbacteria bacterium | reverse complement strand
ATGACAAGTTAGACGCGATTATCGAAGCCCTTAACGATTAATTCGTTCATAAAAGCTCTCGTCTGAAAACGAGAGCTTTTTTGTTACTTGATCGAGATGACTTTGTAGATCGTGAGGCCTTTGGGTGTTGTAATCTCTACCAGGTCTCCGACTTTATGATGTAGGAGTGCGGAACCGATGGGGGAGAGATAGGAGATTTGACCTCGAAGGGGGTTGGATTCTTGTGTGCCCAGAATACGCCATACGGACTCTTTTTCATTTGCTTTTACGGTTACCGTTGATCCGACGCCGATAACTCCTGGATTTTGTGATTCTTGATCGATGATAATGGCGAGTCGGATGCGATCTTTGAGTCCAAAGATGCGACCGTCGATGCGCGAGAGGCGGTGTTTTGCATCTTGATACTCTGCATTTTCTGAAAAGTCGCCGAGTGTGAGTGCGTGGCTTAAATCAATGACGATTTTTGGACGTTCTACTTTCTCGAGCGTGTGAAGCGTGCGCTTGAGGCGTTCTAAAGCCTCGGGCGTGAGCTCGCGGCTCATGCTTTCAACATCGCGAATGCGATTGATTTGTGATCGACGTTGAGGAATCTGCATGTGGAGAGTCTACCTGTTGGATCCTTCCCTTGCTATATCTGGTTCTTGTTGTTATGGTCCGAGTTCGATTCACTCTTTTTTTTCATGCGTATGTCAATGATCGACGACACAGCAGTAGAGCCAGTAGTAGAAGCTCCAGTTGTTGAGGAAGAAACAGCTGTTGCAGCAGAAGAGGCAGCTCCAGTTGAAGAAGCTCCACAGGCGTAATAGCGGGGCGGATGTAATTCGTAGGGGTATGGAATTCCGTGCTCCTACGAATTTTTTTATGAAAGAAGATCTTTGATTTCTTTGTAAAGAGGATGTTTTTGTATGTTTGTGGAAAGTTCGGTTGGTTGTTCTGGGAGGAGTCTGTCGCGTACCATTCCGATAATGGCTTGTTTTGAGGCTAGGGGATCGGTTTCTAAGGCTTCATCAATAGAGACGATGGTTTCAGAAAGAGGTCGGAGCCATTGAAATGCAGGCTCTTCAACGAGGAGACGAAAGAGCGCATGTGGATTTGAGATAGTCCCATGCGTTTCTTCGTAGGATTTTTGCGTTTCATCAACCAGCGCCTTATGAAGAGTCAGAAGATGAGAACGGAGTTGATTTATTGGCATATTCTCGATCATGCCATAGGTTCCGTAAGATTGACAGATCGGGCTTTTTCTTGTAGCCTCGTTGAACTGCTGATGCAGTACAGGAGGTTCTATTGAGTCGTTTTCCCAAATCAACTGATCGATTGGTCGTCGAGGCTTTTCAGGAGCTTGAAGGCATCGTAAACCCTGATTCGCGCGCATGTGCGCTTCAGGAGATTCTTAAGACGCTTGTCTATGGGGATCCGGAGAATGTTCGAAGTCAGCTTGTCTTGATTTCTGATCCGTGGCAGCGCTACGTGCTCTACATTGAGTTGTATGCAGCACATGGTGACCAACGTGATCTTGAACAACTGACTCGTGTCGTGATCGATTCTGATGCTGATGAGGTACGCGATCGTGCAGATCAGATTTCTGGTTTGAGGATTCGAGTAGCTTCTGGCTGGAGGTGTATCCCGCATAGCTTGGTTATGACATCGGAGCAGCGTACGCGGATGCTGATACGATCAAAGAATCGTCTCGAAAAGATTCGCGATTATGATGTCAAGCCGATGCTCTTTGGAGAGCTATGCTTACAAATCGAGCTCGGCGATACGCAAGCGATCGTTGAAGCTCGAAAGATGGCTGGCAGTTCCGAGGATCTTTTGGATCAAGTCAATGTCTCGATTGCGAAGGCGCTTGTCCGGAGGGCATTGCCTGTGCGTGCACGGCAAATACTCGCAGCGATTAAATCGCCGGTTTACCGCATTGAGATTCTGATGAATATCGCTCTACTTGTGAGCGAGTTCGATGATCCGCTTTTTCTCTCGATCATCCACTGATTGCTGACCCGGTCCGATATTCTTTCGGGCCGGGTTTTGCTTTTTTTACAAGCAGTGATACCTTATTGTTTATTATGATTGGACTTATTACCGCAGAGGAATTGAAGACACGTGTAGAGGCTGGCATTGCTCCGTCTATTGTGGATGTGCGCGATCCTGAGGAGTTGGCCGGAGGTTTTATCGAGGGATCGATCAATGTTCCTATGGATCAGATCGAATCTTCGATCACGACATTTTTGCCAAACAAGCAGCGTGAAGTTGTGCTGTATTGCGCACGTGGGAGACGAAGCGCTATTGCTGGAGAGCAATTACGTGCGATGGACTACTCAAATGTGAAGAGTATGGTTGGCGGATACGAGGAGTATAAAAATACATTGTAGTAGACAAAACAGAAGAGATTAGATTAGATAGCCTCGGTTCTTTGAACGGAGGCTATTATGAATCATCTCGTTACACGGGATCAGCCGCGCGTGTACCGTTTACAGTGCGATGGTGATCGGATTATTGTGGAGGTTGATATCGCTCACCGTGATCAGATTGCCGTGTGCCACCTTCAAGAAGGCTTCCATCGGCTTCAGGCAAGTATTGCTAAGGAAAATTGTTTGGAAGCATTCTGGAGCTCGCCTGTCATGATAGGCCCCTGGGGATTTGGAGGGTCCCTTCGCTATGATCCT
>CAIXDN010000067.1 GCA_903918235.1 Candidatus Uhrbacteria bacterium | reverse complement strand
CCGCCATTAAGCGTGTCTTTCCTGAGGCAAAGCTTGGCGTTGGCCCGGCTATTGAGAATGGCTTTTACTACGATATCGATATCGGTCGCTCGGTCACATCGGACGATCTTAAGTTGATCGACAAAGCGATGAAGCGTATCGCAACCGAGAGCCCCGCCTTCACCCGCGAGGAAATTGCATTGGAAGATGCAATCAAGCTTTTTCAAGAACTCGGACAAGACTACAAAGTTGAACTCTTAAACGATCTAAAAACCAAAGGCACCACAAAAGTTTCCGCCGAGGAAGCGCAAGACGTCGATCCGCAAAACATGAGCGTGATCACGATTTATCGCACCGCAGAATTCGTTGATCTTTGTCGTGGTCCTCACGTCACAGAAGCAAAAGAAATCGGCGTATGGAAGCTTACAAAGGTTGCAGGCGCCTACTGGCGTGGCAAACAGGAGAACGCACAAATGCAACGCATCTATGGTTTGTGTTTTGAAACAAAAGAAGAACTCGATGCGTTTCAATTGATGATGGCAGAAGCCGAGAAGCGCGACCACAGAAAGCTCGGTGCTTCATTGGAACTTTATTCCATTATCGATGAAATCGGCCCGGGACTTCCGCTCTTTTATCCAAAGGGCGCAGTCTTGCGTCGCACCGTGGAAGAATTCATTGAGAATCTCCAAGAAAAACACAATTACCACCCGATCTGGATTCCTCACATCACCAAAGGAAAACTCTACGAGATTTCCGGTCACCTCCAAAAGTACGATGCGATGTATCCTCCGATGCAATTGCCTGATGAAGACGCGTACTACTTAAAGCCGATGAACTGTCCGCACTTCATGATGCTTTACGGCACGCAACCGCATTCCTATCGTGAACTCCCAATCCGCTGGACCTGCACAACGACCAACTATCGTTATGAAAAGAGTGGAGAACTTTCCGGTCTCACACGCGTACGCTCGCTCACGCAAGACGACTGTCACGTCTTTGCCACACCGGATCAAATAGAAACAGAAATTAATTTAATGCTCGACATGATCGACGAGGTCTATCGCACCTTTGGCTTTGCCGATTTCTGGGTCCGCATCTCCACGCACAATCCGGCTGACAAAGAAAAATACATCGGCGATCCAGCGATCTGGGAACAATCGGAAGCCGCACTCGCACGCTTGATCCAAGGTCGCGGTTGGCGTCACGAGGTTGGTGTTGGTGAAGCCGCATTCTACGGACCAAAGCTCGACTTTATGGCCAAGGATGTCATCGGTCGCCAATGGCAACTCTCAACCATCCAGCTCGATATGAATCTCCCGGAGCGCTTTGCTCTCGAGTACATCGACTCAGAAGGATCCAAGAAGCGTCCTGTCGTCATTCACCGCGCTTTGCTCGGTTCCGTCGAGCGTTTCCTCGGTATTCTCATTGAACACTATGCTGGCGCATTCCCGCTCTGGCTCGCTCCCGTACAAATCAGAATCCTCCCAGTCGCCGATCGTCACAATGATTTTGCACGAGTTCTCGCACAAGAACTTCAAGCTCAAGGACTCCGCGTAGAAGTCGACGACTCCGCAGAATCCGTCGGCAAAAAAATTCGCAACGCAGAAAAAATGAAACTCCCTCGCATGCTCGTCGTCGGCGACAAGGAATCAGAAGGTGGCCCCCTCACCGTCCGCATCCGCGGAGAAGCCGATCAAAAGATGATGGAGAAAAAAGAGTTCATCGAAGAATGTCTGAAATCGATAAAGGAACGAAGTGCATAATAGTTGTCGCCTTCTGATATTTTCGGTACCCTTTCTCTATATGCTTCACACGAAAGAAAAAAAGCCGATGCGCATCTCAAAGAAAGTTGAGACCGCAGTTACGGATCTCGCTAGACGCGATCGTACTAGTCCGTCAGCTAAGCTCGATGAGCTTGTTCGTCTTGCTATCGACTTAGATGAAGACGCAACGATGGGAGCATTGGCTGATATGCGCCTGCAGGGGTCGCAAAAAACCGTTTCCCATGCCAAAGCTTGGAAATAGTTGGGAAATTCGTTATCTCGATCGTGTCATAAGAGACGATATTTCTGCAATTGATTATTCTGAACGCCAACGCATAAAGAAGGCTATTGAGAACAAGCTATCCTTGAGACCGGAACTGTACGGAAAACCATTACGTCATTCTTTAAAAGGAGCCCGATCGTTACGAGTTGGTGATTATCGCGTACTTTTTGTACTGGTGAAAAGCCAGGTTTTAGTAGT
Source organism: Candidatus Uhrbacteria bacterium (assembly GCA_903918235.1). Lineage (GTDB taxonomy): Bacteria > Patescibacteriota > Patescibacteriia > 2-12-FULL-60-25 > 2-12-FULL-60-25 > CAIXDN01. The sequence goes on along the minus strand of CAIXDN010000067.1, from coordinate 2,392 downwards.
AGGTATTTTTCATAGATCCGTGGCCTATATGCGCGTAGAAGCTAGGATTCCAAATTGATATGGAAAATCCCTTCCTAAAAAATAAATACGATCTCCACAAAACTCCAGAAGTTGAGAGCGCGGTTCAGCGTAAGAAAATTCTCACGGGCGAGAGAACGCCAAATACACCGGATGAAAGAATAGACGTGTATCTTCAGCGTCTGGAGGAAATCTTTTCGCATCCAGACAAAGAAAAGCGTGAACGAAAAATTGAGGCCGCAAAGCGTTGGCTTCACAATCAATTCATCATCAAACCAGAAGAAGTGCCGGAATCGGTATTTCTCCTTGAGCAACGAGTTGCACGCGAACTTGGTCATGGCGATGTGGAAATTGTAAATGAGTTCAAAGAGCGCAAAACAACTCAAATCATCGCCGACCAAACGAGCAGTCTTGATAAATGGGTGGATTATCTCGCATCCCCGGACGCTCAATATCCAAGTTGGGCAAAATACTGGACGATTCGTTCGGTATTGGAAATGGGAAAGCTAGAAAAAAAAGAGGATGAACAGGGACAGGAATTTGCGCGTTATGCTCGCCGCACAAAAGATACGGCCGCACCATTTCCGACAATGAATCCACGTGCCCTAGCTCTGACGATCGGCGTGCTCCGATCCAGACTCGAGGAACAGGCCAAACCAAAAGATAAACGAGTGCCAGTAAAAAATGAAAGCAGAAAATTAGATGACAAGGCTTTTCAAGCCCTTCTCTCCACCGAGAGTTTTTCTAAAATTTACGCTCAATTTCTTATCGAGCTACCTGAATATTCTACGGAAGGCCTCAAGGAAACCCGAGGAAAATGGGTGGTATATGAGCAAGGGTCAAATGCGGGCCCGCTCGTAAATTCGCTGGAAGGGCATCCGCTTGAATGGTGTATTGCGGATCAGGGCACGGCGGAGGACTATCTCCAAGGTGGTGACATTTCTATTTACTATTCTATAAACGATTCGGGAGAACCTGTGATTCCTCGTGCCGCTATCAGAATGCAGGACGACGCAATCGCGGAAGTCAGGGGTATCTCGCCGAACCAAAATCTTGACCCCTATATTGGTGAGGTGGTGCGGAATAAGATGATTGAGTTTCCAGATGGGGAGGCTTATGAGAAAAAGGCGTCAGACATGGAGTGTCTTACTGCAGTCGAGGAGAGAGCGGCGAAACATAAAGACCTGACACCAGAGGATCTTCGTTTTCTCTATGAATTCGATTCTAAGATTGAAGGTTTCGGTTATGAGCGTGACCCGCGCATCGACCAGATCCGTGACCAACGTGACAAACGCGCCGACTTCCGAACCATTTTTGATTGCACGGAAGAAGAGCTGCAAGAAAAGGAACATGTCACGCTCAAAAATATTCCGAAATGGAAGGAATTGCCTGATCCAGCAAAACTCAAAAAAGATTTTAAGTTTGCTTGGATTTGGGAACAGGAATATCGCAAAGGCCGACCTATCGGGGATTTTCAAGTTCAAAATAAGGTTGAGGCAGAACCCGTGGCCAAAGTTTTTGATATCGGCGATGTCATTCGCAAAAAGATAAAACAGGATCCCAAGCACCCAGGCTATTTGACGACGAAAGAAGTCCTCGAGGCTATTGATGAGGCAGGATATCGTCCCGCGAGTCTCGAGGAACTGGTAGCGTATGGCAGGGACCACTGGAAGCCTGACGCTGATCCGAAAACTCTCACGGAAGAAGAACGAGTTCTTCAAAATGCCCAAGCGCCATACATTGCTGGCCTGAATAGCGTCTTCTCGCGCGCCGACGGCCGCCGCTCTGTCCCGAGCCTCTACTGGGGCGGCGCCAGGCGCGAGTTGAACGCGAGCGTTCTCGAGGTCGTCTGGGATGCGAGTGATCGCTTCCTCGTCCTCCGCAAGTCTTCTTCATGATTTAGCACTTGGACACTTGGGCACTTAACACTTGGACATAGTCCTTTGGCCCTTTGACACTTGGCCCTTTCATTTCATCTGGTATAATTTGAATTGGATGAGGCGAATCTGCCGGCGTTTACGGATGCCGACGGCCAATATTCTGGACGGGTACGCGAGCGAGAATCCTGCCGCTCAAGGGTTGCAGGAGAGAATCCCGATGAATATCGGGAGGCAGCGGCCCTGCATACGACTGTCGCATTGTCGCGTCGTATGATGTCCTATCATGAAGATACTTGGTGCGTGGAGCTTGTGGGATAACTTCCCCAAATAAAATTCAGCGGAGAGATATTTTTTCGATCCGTGGTGATCTTGATGGCTCCCGCTATGTCCCGAACCTCAACTGGAACGACGACAAGCGTAAGTTGAACGCGAACGTTCTCGAGAACGACTGGAACGCGAATAACCGCTTCCTCGTCCTGCGCAATTCTCTTCAT
>CAIXDN010000066.1 GCA_903918235.1 Candidatus Uhrbacteria bacterium | reverse complement strand
TCCTTCATCCAATACGACTTCAAAACGCTTACTTCTCTGGTAGAAGCGGCGATCAAAAATAATCTCATTCCACTCACGAATGAAATTCTCATTGAAACAGACTAGTCCCCCGATCGTATCTACGATCGGGGGATCATTCTTTTATTGAACGCCGAGACTTCCATCCGCTTGCAAGATAATTGTCTGTGTTCGCTTAACAGCATTTCGCAACAATAAATCGGCTAATGCATTTTCTACATGTTCCTGGATAACACGTCGCAAAGGTCGTGCGCCAAAAACCGGATCATAACCCGTCTGTGCAAGATGTTCGACCGCCTCATCTTCTGCGCGGAAGTTTATACCCTTTTCAAGCAAGCGTTTACTTACTCCATTCAGCATCAACCAAGCAATCTGCGTAACATCATCAAGCGTCAATGGCTTAAAAACAATCACTCCATCAAAACGATTTAAAAACTCAGGACGGAATGTTCCTTTTAACTCGCGTTCTAGTAAACCAGTTTTAATACGTTCCAATGGCGTTTTATTTTGGACTTCTTGCTGAATATATTCCGTACCCGCATTAGACGTTGCAATCAAAACAATATTGGTAAAATCAACTGTTCTGCCAACACCATCCGTTAAACGTCCATCATCCATCACCTGTAAAAACAAGGTCAAAATGTCTGGATGCGCCTTTTCTAACTCATCGAGCAACACAAGAGCGAATGGCTGTTTTCGTACAGCTTCTGTCAGCAATCCCCCTTTTGTATCACCTGGATCTCCAATAATACGTGAGATTGATAAAGGTGTCTGATACTCGGACATATCAAGACGAATCATCATGGACTCGCTCCCAAAATATTCCGCCGCTAAGGCTTTTGCCAATTCCGTTTTTCCAACTCCCGTTGGTCCAAGAAACAAGAAATTTGCAATCGGGCGATTACCAGAACGCATATCGACGCGCGCGCGTCGCATTGCCTGAGAAACAGCATCCACCGCCTCAGATTGGCCAATAACTCGCTGATGCAGATGATCCTCAAGTTTAAGCAATTTATCGCCTTCATCACGCGTCACTGCCTCAACAGGAATATGCGCCTTATCCTGAATAATTCTTGCGACATCTTCTCCAGAAACCATCGCACTCTCTCCACGCTCACGCCTTGCAAGTACCGCCGCTTCTGTTAACACATTCAATGCCGATTCCGGAAGCGTAATATCTCGCAAGTATCGCCCAGCAAGTGAGACCGCCTTCTCCAAAGCCGTATACGTAAAAAAGACCTTGTTCTGATATTCAATATATCCTCCTTTTGCCATCAATACACGAATAGCGTCTTCCTGACCCAATTCCGTTACTTCAACCTTTACAAGCTTTTGTCCAAGAGAACGGCGCTCCAAATAAGACGTCCATGCTTGAGGCGTTGTCGTTGCAATCACTAAACAATAGCCCTTATCAATCTCAGCTGCGAGCGTCTCTGCTAAATCCATCGTACCACCCCCAGAACCCACCAGCGCTTCAAGCCCGTGCATGACTAAAATAATATTTCCAGAAATCGCAACTTCATTGAGCATCGCTAACAATCGTTGTGGCGCCAAACTTGGATCACCAGCCGCCAAAATCTGGGATACATGCACAGACACAAGCCGACGATCAAATAATTCTTTTGGAACGTCC
>CAIXDN010000065.1 GCA_903918235.1 Candidatus Uhrbacteria bacterium | reverse complement strand
GCTTGACCAGACTTTTGTTAGTCGTGTGCGAGGAGTATCCTTTGATCTCATATGGCAAAACGACGTACATATGTTTTCATCGCAGGCGGTGTTATGTCTGGAGTCGGTAAAGGAGTCGCGTCCGCATCGTTGGGCGCGATTTTGAAATCTCGTGGTTTAAAGGTAACAGCCGTTAAAATTGATCCGTATATTAATGTTGATGCCGGAACCATGAATCCCGTTGAACATGGTGAGGTGTTTGTGACGCGCGACGGTGATGAGACCGACCAGGATATCGGAAACTATGAGCGGTTTTTGGATGAAGATATTTTGAAGGTGAATTACATGACAACAGGCCGCGTGTATCTTTCTGTTATTCAGCGTGAACGTTCTTTAGGTTACGGTGGAAAGACGGTTGAGGTGGTGCCACATGTTCCGCAAGAGGTGATTAGTCGTATTCAGTCTGCGGCAAAGCATCATGATGCAGATGTAACAATTATTGAAATTGGAGGAACGGTTGGCGAGTATCAAAATGTTTTGTTTTTAGAGGCGGCACGGATGATGAAGATCGCGACACCGGGAGATGTATTGGTTGGCTTGGTGAGTTATTTCCCCGTTCCAAGCGCTATTGGAGAGATGAAGACAAAACCAACGCAGTACGCTGTACGCACGCTTAATAGTGCTGGCATTCAGCCAGATTTTATTATTGGACGTTCCACGCATCCGATCGATGAGCCGAGGAAAAAGAAGTTGGCCGTCCAATGTTCTGTTGGCCAGGATGATATTATTAGTGCGCCTGATATGCGTTCCGTTTATGAAGTCCCGCTTGTAATGGAGCAAGAGGGGCTTGCGGTTCAGGTGATAAAAAAGCTTAAGTTACGCGCACAGAAACCGGATTTAAAGTCTTGGAAGAAGCTCGTTTCTAGCATCGAACATTCACAAAAGCCTATCCGTATTGGGATCGTTGGTAAGTATTCTGCGAGCGGAGATTTTAATTTGACGGACGCCTATATTTCCGTTCTTGAGTCGGTGAAGCACGCGGCATGGTCTATTGGGAGAAAGCCTGAGATTATTTGGGTTGATGCAGGAACGTTGGAACAGCCGAAATTTCGAAGCCAGAATACAAAAGTTTTAGGGAAACTTGATGGGATTTTAGTCCCAGGAGGTTTCGGTAGTCGTGGAGTAGAGGGGAAGATTTTGGCGGCTAAATACGCACGAGAGCACAAGGTTCCTTATTTGGGTTTGTGCTATGGGATGCAATTGGCTTGTGTAGAATTTGCTCGTAACGTTTTGCACTTGAAGGGGGCGCATACCACGGAGATCGATCCGTTGACCTCGCATCCGATTATTCATTTGATGAATGAGCAGGAAGAGAAGATGAAGAATAAAACCTATGGCGGTTCTATGCGACTTGGTTCTTATATCTGTCGGCTAAAATCAGAATCGATGGCGCGAAAGCTCTATGGAGAATCGGCAATTGAAGAGCGACATCGGCATCGATATGAGTTTAATCCGGATTATCGAAAGGCGTTGGAAGCAAAGGGGATGATTATTACAGGAGAGTCTCCAGATGGAACATTGGCGGAGATTGTTGAGCTTCAGAAGCATCCGTTCTTTATTGGTACACAGGCGCATCCGGAGTTTTTATCGCGGCCGTTTAAACCACATCCATTGTTTCTTGGGTTCTTGAAAGCGGCGGCGAAGAGATAAAAAAACGTAGGGGCAATTCACGAATTGCCCCTACGTTTTTGTTTTGCTTTAGACTTTTGCTTTTGCGACTACTGGGACGACGTTGGCAAATTTTGCCATTTTGAAGTGTCCTGTGTAGCGGCGGAGACGCTTGTTGCTGAATTTAACGAGTCCAGGAGCAGAGGCAAAGAGTGTGTCATCGGAGCCTTTCATGACGTTGTCACCGGCGCGAATCGCAGTGCCACGCTGGCGTACGATAATATTGCCCGTTTTCACGTATTCACCTGCGTATTTTTTTACACCAAGTCGCTGACCCTGGGAATCGCGACCGTAACTGGTAGAACCACCTGCTTTTTTATGTGCCATAAGATAATTTGGAAGTTAGGTGCTAGGTTAAGCCAAGACCGTTTACTTGTCAAGCTATGGATATTGCGTTAAATTCTGCTCTATATGGGCAAAAATAGAGAGGAAATGAAGTTAGAGGTTGAACAGGTTCTTAACACGGTTCGTGGCGGCCTTGTGATGCATGGGGGTAATATTGAGTTGATTGATGCTGATCCGGAGACTGGTAAGGTACAAGTACGCTTTCAAGGGGCTTGCGTGGGTTGTCCAATGGCTGAAATGACGTTTAAAGCAGGGATTGAAGAGACATTGTTAGACATGCTTCCTGATGTGAAAATTGTTGAGCAGCTCGCCTAGTTTTTTGTCATGACATTTAGCGCGTGGCTTTTTTCCGCTAAACTTGCTTGGGGCAAGCCGTGGTTGCGTTGGTCTTCCATTGTCGCGCTTTTTGCCCCGATTTCTTTTGGGACATTATTCTTGGTAAAAGTGATGGCGTCCGTGCAGAGCCAGGGTAATATTGTTTATCACTATAATATTTATCTGGGTATTGATGACGTGCGCGTCTGGTGGTGGGTGATTCTTTTACCGCTTATGTGGTTTCTTCTATCGTTGATAGATGTTGTTATCGCCTATGGCATGTATCGCATCGATTCGTACTTTTCTGCGGCACTCGTCACTTTTGCGATCGCTTGGAGTTTTCCTTGGGCTGGTGTTCTCTTTTACCTATATCTTTTCAACGTATGACAATTGAATTATTGCAAGCTGTACGTCCCATTGGTATATCCGCTCTGGCATTTGGTATTTCTGTAATTGCGATGCCCGGGCTTATTCGATTGTTGAAATATTTTAAGATGGGTAAGTCGATACGTGATGCGGCATCT
>CAIXDN010000064.1 GCA_903918235.1 Candidatus Uhrbacteria bacterium | reverse complement strand
ATAAGACCTGGGCGAGAATCTGGCGTTGCAGACTTCATCGTCTCTGCGACTTCATTGCGCTCTTTACGTAATTGTTCAACCTCTTTCAATAATACGAGACGATCCGTATCAAGTTTGAGCAAAGCATCAAGATCGATGCTTACACCGCGATGATCGATATTCTTCCTGATCAAATCGATGTTTTCACGGACAAAGCGTATGTCGAGCATATTAGTCTTCCTGCTTTGGACGCAGTGTTGGGAATAAAATGACTTCTTTTAGTGAGGTCGCGCTTGTTAATAGCGCTACAAGACGGTCGATACCCATACCCATGCCTGATGTTGGCGGCATTCCGTGTTCTAGAGCGGTGAGGAATTCTTCATCCTTTGGTTGTGCTTCCTGGCTTCCCTCTTTTGCGAGATCTTCCTGCTCTGAGAAACGCGCACGTTGGTCAATCGGATCATTGAGCTCATAGTAGTAAGCATTGATGATTTCCGTTCCATCGACGACGAGCTGGGCTGTTGCGCTCTTTTCTGGATCTTCTGGGCTTCTTCCTGCAAGTGGTTTCATGGAGACAGGATATTCTAATACCCATACTGGTCCAGCAAGTTTTGCACGGGCGGTCTTTTTATAGAGCTCATCCAGGTGCTCGCCCATTCCAACAAGGCCCTTAAAATCGACTTTTACTTTTGCTGCCTTGGCTGCCATTTTTAATGCAAGAACATCTTTTATCTCATCGATATCAATGGATGTGGCGTTTTTTATTGCTTCGCGGAACGTGATGCGCTGCCATGGACCCGTGAAATCAAGAGCGCCGTTTTCTCGAGCGATTATCGTAGAACCAAATGCATTGGTTAACATCGCGCCTACCATTGATTCGATGAACGCAAGAAAGCGCTCTTTGCCGGCATAGGCCCAATAAAGCTCGATCTGTGTGAATTCTGGGTTGTGACTATGGTCGATTCCTTCATTACGGAAACAGCGAGCGACTTCATAGACCTTTTCCATTCCACCAATAACGAGACGCTTCAAAAAAAGCTCTGGAGCAATGCGTAGGTACAAATCAAGACCAAGCGCATTATGATGCGTCACAAAGGGTCGAGCAGCCGCGCCACCGGCAAGCGTTTGAAGCACAGGCGTCTCAACTTCCAAGAAACCACTTCCATCAAGAAACGCGCGCATCGCTGAAACGAGACGTGAGCGAACAACGAAACGATTTCTTACCTCAGGATTTACGATTAAATCAAGCTCACGTTGACGGAAACGGATTTCAACGTCGGATAATCCATGCCATTTTTCTGGCAATGGAAGTAATGCTTTTGTCAGAATGCACCAGCTTGATACGAGGAGAGATCTCTCCCCGCGCTGTGTCACAAATGCGACGCCATGCGCTTCAACAAAATCTCCAGGATCAACATTGTCACGGAAGAGGCTAAATACATCGGCGAGCGTATCTTCTTTTAGGACGATTTGTATCTGACCGCTTTCATCGCGTAGATCCGCAAACATGACGCCTCCGTGAACACGGATCGTCATGACGCGTCCAACGAGGGACAACGGTTTCTCTGAAGCGACTGCCGTATCAAAATCAGAGAGAATCTCACCGATTTCATGGCTTCGCTCAAATGTTTTTGCGTATGGATCCATTCCCGCTTTACGCAGGGAATCTAGTTTTACGAGGCGGACATCGCGTTCATCCAACATACGGCAAGAAGTTTAACCGATGCGCACGACCTCGTACACTGTCACTCCGGAAGGTGTCTGGACCTCTACCTCATCGCCGACTTTTGTTCCAAGTAATGATTGACCTATTGGTGACTCGTTGGAAATCTTTCCGCTCAAAGGCTCAGCCTCATTGGAGCCGACGATTGTAAATTCTTTTTCTTTCCCATTGGTGGAAACGGTTACGGTCGTACCGACGCGAACATTGCTCGCGCCTGCCTCAGGCTCCACGATGACTGCATTTTTTAAGAGATCTTCGATTTCTAAAATACGACCCTCCACAAAACCAAGCGCATCTTTTGCCTCGTGATATTCTGCATTTTCTGAAAGATCGCCAAGTGACTTTGCGATTTCAATGCGGTTTGCGAGTTCACGGCGCTTTACGGTTTTAAGATCTTTAAGCTCGGCTTGAAGCTTTGCAAGAAACTCTGGTGAGACGTATTGTGCGGGCATAGCAATAAATTATTTTAGCGGATGAGAGAAAGAAAAGCGCGCGGAAGAACCGCCCGCTTTTCCTGATATTTGGAGAGTACCTGAGGCTCTCTAAGGCTGTCAAACTCCTTAAAATGTTCCTCCCCGTGCCGTTCTCAGGTTCCACCATGTTTCCAATACTTTTCTTGCGACCGGGACAGAGACACTTGAGCCCTCTCCCCCTTCTTCTAACAAGACCGTAACCACGACTTCTGGCTTGTCTGACGGAGCATAGGAAGTGAACCAGGCATGGTAGTTCTTCTCTGAATGCCACTGCGCTGTCCCCGTCTTTCCAGAGACAGGCATCGGCATATTTACCAGTGCCCGACCTGAGCCATAGGTCACATTCTCACGCATTCCTTGTTGCACGGTGCTGATCACATCTGCGGATGCGAGCGGCTCCCCTGTGTTTGTTGATGTTGGGGCCGTCTCTGGAAAATCAAGATGTGGCACGATCTTATGCCCACCATTTGCTATTGCTGATGTGTATGCGGCGACTTGGAGCGGTGTTACGAGCAAATCTCCTTGTCCGATTGATAGGTTATACGTATCTCCAACAAACCAGCGCTCACCCTTTGTTTCCTCCTTCCACTTTTGACTTGGTACAAATCCACTCCCCTCACCTGGCAAATCGATACCCGTTTTGGAGCCGAGGCCAAAACGTCGATACCAATCTGTGAGCCGGTCTACCCCTAATCCAACCATCGATTCATAACCACCTCCCACCATATAGAAAAACGTATTTACCGACCAAGCGATCGCGCTACGAACCGTTACTTGTCCGTGACCCCCAGCTTTCCAGTCTGGAAAAAACCATTGCCCAATCCTAATACCCCCTGAAGAAAAAATTGTCGTTGCAGGCGTCACAATCTTTTCTGCCAATGCAGCTGTCGCTACGACGATTTTTACTGTTGATCCCGATGGATATGTTCCCGCCCACGCACGTGGAAAAAGCGGCTGATCCGGATTCTCGATTAACGCTTTATAGACTGTAGAAGAAACGCCACCGGAAAAATTATTATCGTTATATGCCGGCAATGAGACTAAGGCTAAAACAGAACCATCCCGAGGATCCATCGCAACGACTGCGCCACGATTTACTTTTGCAAGTTTTAATTCATCACGAAGCGCCGTTTCTGCCATACGCTGTAGTTCAACATCAAGTGACAAGCGCACATCCGCTCCATCCGTTGGCGCACGCTCTCCTACAAGGGCTCGGATTCTTCCATGTGCGTCAACTTCACTTATACGCGAACCTTTCGCTCCCCGTAGGGCATCTTCATATGACCGCTCTAGACCCGTTTTTCCAATCTCATCGGCTCGAACATATCCTATTGCTCTTTTCGTCTCCAACTCTTCTTGGGATAGCTTGCCGACATATCCAAGTACGTGAGACAGGCTCTCAATTTCTGTCGAGAATGGGTAACGACGACGAGCCGCGACCTGTAAATCAAATCCGGGTAAATCCGGTAATGCAATCACGAGATCCATCGCCTGCTCGTATGGTACCTGTTCCGCAACTGCATAGGTCTCGTCTCGTGCTGTTGAGGTTGAAGCCATCGACTGTAGATCCGTGATCAGAAGTCCAAGAATGCGCGATGCTTTGCCCAGCGTAGCATCCCTTTCCTCCAAATTACGTGGTAAGTCAAATGGAGTCATTGTTACTTGAAATCGAGGGACATTGTCTGCCAAGATCCTGCCTTGTCGATCACGTATGATACCCCGACGTGGTAAAACTGATTGCTCACGCAAACGATTTGCCTCTGCTTTCACTTGATACTCCGCCCCCTGTGCAATCTGCATCCAACTCGCACGAATACCAAGAGCGACTAATACGACTATCGGAAAAATCATCGCGACTAAAAAACGACGATACGCGAAGATTCGACCCACGAATATTGTTTGACCGCGAACGGTTGTTGTCGACTCTTCAAACAGCACTTCATGCTGGAAATCTTCACCACGCATATTAAAATAGTGACTCGCGTTTTCCGAGAGTTACAAATCGCCTTGTAAAACCTGCAATCAGCAAAAAGCCTAACGCGACACTTCCTGCGTCCAAAATAAGAACCCACCACGCATCAACGGGTAGATGCCACGGGTATTTTGTTGGATCGATCCATGTCCCTATTAACGAAAGAAGATAGGCACCCACCCAGTCTATCAGTCGGCCAATCCAGACCAGTACGACTGACGCATACACAGAACGGTTTGTAAGCAAGCGGTTCGAGACCGCGTCGAGGATGAGTAATACGAGCACAAGACGTAATGTCGCTACGTCTATCTGCGCCCAACGGTACGCATCAAGGATCATCCCACCGGCGGCTAATGCCGCGAATGCACGGGCACGCTTACTTGAGACGAGTAGTAATACGGCTATTGGTAGCAATGGGTACCAAGCTAGTTCCGATGGCATAAATGGCGTAACGGAGACCTCCCAGAAGCCCGCCATTAGCCCAACAGTAATTGTCATTAACCAACGCCAGATCATAAACGTGGACGTAGCGCCGATGGACGCAGAACAGAAATAAATACTACCCGATTTAATGACACTATCGGCTCAATGGTAGCGCTCATGAACGGGTCTGTTGGCTTTCCCTCAACGGTGTTCACGACACCGATCGGCAAGTTTCCAGGAACCTTGTCCTCCGTACCTGCAGTCACAATAAGCTGGTCCGCAACAAGTGACTCTGAAGACGGGATATATGTCAGTACAGCTGCGCCGTTTCCTCTCCCCTCGATTACTCCGGCGAGCTGCCCGTCTGTTTGAAGAGACGCTGCGACGCGACTTCGTGGGTCGGTTACCAGCTCTACCGTTGCCACACGCTCTAAAATCTGACTGATTTTTCCAATAAATATTCCCTGGTCTGTGATAACCGCCTCCCCAACTTCTAGCGAATCTTCTTGACCTCGGTCAATCGTTAAGAGTGCACGCTTACCGCTTACATCGCGACCGATTACGCGCGCACCTACGCTGTCATATCCTGAACGATCCAAAAAATGTGCTTGAGCACGCAGTGTCCGATTTTCTTCTTCTAGCGCTTTTAAGCGCACATAGTCTACCGACAAAACTGCCACTCGCGATTCTAATCCCTTTACACGCTCATCCACTGTATTTGTTGCATAGCTTGACCATCCGCTTATCAAACGGATGAACGGCAGCGTTGCGAATCTGGAAGCGACTCCTATCGGACGGAATAAGCCCGCCAACGATAAAACTGCTACCCCGACAATGGCAGCGAACAGCCAAAACCATCGCAAGGAACCATTCATGTTTTAAATTGATTTTACAAGATCAGTTGCAGGAATCGCCACCTCTGCTAGCAGTACTCGATCCTCCAAGAGTTGCGCCGTTCCTCGTACAACGCAATTTAAGCAATCATCTGCCACGCGCACAGGCAAACCAGTCCCACGTGATAATGCTTGGTCTAGCCCACGTAGCAATGCTCCCCCACCGGTCAGAACGATTCCTCGCTGCTGAATATCTGCAACAAGCTCTGGTGGTGTGATTTCTAATATCCCTTTTGCTTGATCAATAATCGTTTTAATAGATCGGCCCAAGGCTTCTCGGATTTGTGCGTCATTTACAATGATCTCTCGAGGTAATCCAGAGAGCAGATCTCGTCCACGCATTGTGGCTTCCATTGGTTCTGCCAATTCTACCGCTGAACCGATTGCTGTTTTAATCTGCTCTGCTACACGCTCACCAAGCAAAATGTTAAACACGTCACGTGCGTACTGGATAATGTTTTTGTTTAATTCATCTCCAGCGATTGCGATGCTCTTAGAAGTTACAACTCCATTTAATGAGATGACGGCGATCTCTGTTGATCCCGCTCCTAAATTTATAATCATGTTTCCTACGGGTAAACCGATCGCTAAACCCGCACCGATTGCCGCAGCGATCGGTTCCTCCACTACTAGCACCTCACGAGCGCCTGCAGCGGTTGCGGCGTCTCCAACTGCTTTGCGCTCTACTTCCGTTACATCGAGTGGTACACAAATTACAACCGAAGGGCGCGGAATCGCGAACGCCTTATCTTCGTGCACCTTTTCAAAGAAATAGCGCAGCATTTTTTCCGTGACCTCAAAGTCGGCGATAATGCCACGCTGGAGTGGTCTCGTTACCTGAATATGCGCCGGGGTTTTTCCCACCATCGAAAGAGCGCTCTCCCCGACAGCGATCACCTGACTCGTCCGGCGATTAATCGCTACGACTGATGGTTCGCTAATTACAATACCGCGTCCTTTTACAAAAACGCGGGTATTTGCTGTTCCCAAGTCAATACCGAGTTGCTTGGT
>CAIXDN010000063.1 GCA_903918235.1 Candidatus Uhrbacteria bacterium | reverse complement strand
CGATCTTCATCAACGGTAAGCGATGCAAAGTCATGGGGCGTGTATGTATGAACATGACGATGGTAAATACCACGGGAATAAAGCATATTGCGCCTGAATCAGAAGTCGTCTTGATCGGAACGCAGAGAAAGGCTGCCATTTCTGCAGAAGAAATGGCAGAATTAGCAGGAACAATTAACTACGAGATTGTCGCACGATTAAACTCGGAAATACCAAGAATCGTGGTAAAATAACCTCATGATCCGTGTCGCTGTGCTTCTTGGTGGAATCTCGAATGAACGAGAGATTTCTTTAAAGTCAGGGAAGCAGGTCGCTAAATTTCTCAACAAAACCTCCTACAAGGTTTCTGTTTATGATCCAAAAACTCAATTCATTAGGTTCGTAAAAGATTTGAAGGAAAAGAAGATTGATGTGGTATTTAATGCGCTTCATGGAAAAGGCGGAGAAGACGGATCAATTCAAGGCGTATTGGATTGGATGAATATCCCCTATACGGGGTCTGGTGTTGCTGCGTCTGCACTCGCGATGGATAAGGCTAGAGCTAAGGCGATCTATCGTGAAAACGGTATACCAACGCCAGCATCATTGGTTGTCGACGCGGTAGACATGAAACAGATAAAAGCGAAGCTCGGAAGTCAGATTGTAATCAAACCAAATGCAGATGGATCGAGCGTAGGAGTATTTGTGAAGCCCACACAATCGAGATGGAAGAAACTCATCGAAGAAAGGATTGATGCAGAAGGCGCATGCTTAATCGAAGCTTTTAGAGAGGGGCGTGAGTTTACAGTCGGTGTTCTAGGATCAGAAGCATTGCCGGTCGTAGAGATACGTCCAAAAAATGCATTTTTTGATTTTGAAGCAAAATATACGCCAGGAATGAGTAATGATATCTGTCCTGCACCAATTCCGCCGCGCATAACACGACGCGCGCAGGAGCTCGCGATAAAGGCTCATGATGCGCTTGGTTGTAGGGGATACTCACGCACGGACATGATTTTAACAAAAAGAGGACTAGAGGTTTTAGAGACAAATACCCTCCCAGGGATGACAGAGTTGTCATTGTTGCCAATGGCGGCAAAAGCTCGAGGAATCTCATTCCCAGAGCTGCTCAACAGAATGATTATATTGGCAATGGAATCGTAATATGGCTGATATAAACCGTGCATTGCGCCAGCGCCGATTCTCAAAAAGAAATGCGGTGTTTTTCATGCTCGGTATTTCTGCCTGTATTGGCTGGATGTATTTGCTCTTTATCAGTGATGCATTTTCGATCAGTACCATTGAGGTGAGGGGAGTGAAGACCATGGATCAGGCAGATGTAGCGCATGAGGTATTCCAGGTTCTCGATAGGAGGGGAGAGTGGAGGCCATGGTCTACTCGTCATGCATGGTTTGTCGACAAAGAGATTCTTGCTCAAGAGCTAAAAGACCGATTATTTGTTGGAAAAGTCATTGTGGATAACTCAAACCCTAATATTTTACGACTCTCGATAGAGGAGAGGTCTAAGAAAGTGATCTTCCATTCGCATAAGCAATATTATTGGGTTGATCTATTAGGAGTCGCTACAGAAGAATTATCTTTAGAAGAAATAAAAAACGCTCAAGCGCGTCTACTTGGTCAACAGCTCGCCACGCCTGATGATCCGCCGATTATCAAACAAGATTTAGAAAATTCCATTGCCAAGGGTTTAATTCTTGCTGATTCAAGGCGAGCAAAAGAATGGATAAAACTGTCAGAAGATCTGAAGTCCTATAAACTCCTATACCGAGAAATAACACCTCCAACAGCCTCTAGTACCAAGTTTACGGTCCTTAGCCATGAAGGCTACGACGTATTAATGGATATAACGGCACCATTAGAATTACAGGTAAAGACATACCTTGGATTCATCAAAACCAAGCCAGAGGGTTTAAAGCCCTTGGATTATGTTGATGTTCGAGTTCCGGGGCGTATTTACCTAAAAGAACAATAAATGGTGGTTTTAGGTCATAATTTGGAAAAAATACGCCAAAGCGTCGTATAAGATATATTGTGCGACGCATTGATAGATGACATTAATCACGATTAAACGTTATCCCCAATTTAAAAATCTCAAAATATTTTTCATTTTCAAAGCACAAATATAAATCTTGTCATTAATATTATCTCTTCATCACCTATCCTCTACCTCAATCAACACAATATAACTTGTCTTCCTCACCAGAAACCATGTTTTTATGAAAAAAGCTCAAAAAAGCCCGTAAACACTGGTAAATATGATGTATGAGGCCCTATAAGCCCCTAGGACGAAATAAGGGGTATATAAGTACATTGAGTTTAATCTCTAATCTCTCTCGCTTGCATCAACGGGTGGTTTTGGCTCCTGGATGTTTAAATCAATCCAAGCCTTAAAGCTCGCCGCAAGATCACGGAGCCAAAAGAAGGTGATGCGCTGATAACCTTGACGGTCAGCTGTGGCTCCTGAGACGTCGATACCAAAATGCGAGCAAAGATACAAAGCGCGTCCAAGATGAAATCGTTGTGTCACGATGACGGCTCTTTGGATATGTAGTTCTTGAGCAGCTCGCTTGCAGCTTTCATAGGTTCGATACCCATGACCATCAACCTCAATATCTGCCTCGGGAACGCCTAGATCTATGGCAGACCGTTTCATGATCTCGACTTCGTCAACATGAAATTTTCCATCGTCACCTGTCATGAGAAGCTTCTTGATTGTTCCGTTATTATACAGGTCGACAGCCGTAGCAATGCGGTCGTAGAGCGCATTTGACGGTGTATTATCAGGTTTTACGCTGGCGCCAAGGACAATGCCATAGGTTGTGATGTCGTCGTTTTTATCAAACACCTTGTTAATCGAGGAAAGATGTCCAACTTGAACGTAAATAACCACGCCTACGATAAAGAAGGCGCCTATAGCACTAAGTCCAAGGGCGCCATAACAGGTGCTTTTGACACAAGTCTTAAAGAGACTCATATTTCATCCGGTTTATCGAGCATGACAGGATCAGCGCCTGCGCTGGCACCGGTGATGCGCATAACATCTTTATCGAGCTTGATGAATTCTTTTCCTGAAAGATTATATTGATTGACAGCTGTACCAAGCGCGCGACCCATCGCATCATGCTTTTCTTGATACCCAGCAAGGTGCTTGCCCAGCTCATCGACGCGTTGGCGTATTTCCTTGGCTTGTTCCTCGATCTTAAGGGCACGTAAACCCTGTAAAACCGTCTGTAGGTAAGCGGTAAAGCTTGTAGGGGATACGATAATAACGTGATATTTTGTTGCCGCGCGTTGAATCAAGCTCTCCGTGTCCTCCCCTACTTCTCCGATCTTATTGATAAGCAAATCGTAGTAGATCGCCTCATGAGGAATAAACATGAAGGCAAAATCCATAGTCCCCTCCTCTGGGCGGATATATTTTCCTGTTTCTTTAATACGATTCTTTAAGTCGTTTACAAAGGCTTTTTCATACGCCTCCCGATCCTTAGGGCTCTCAGCTGCGGCGAGACGATTATAATTTTCAAGCGAAAACTTAGAATCAACGGGAACGATTTTGTCTTGAATAAAAATAGCCGCATCGACGATCTCACCGTCCTTAAACGCATATTGCATCTGATACTGATCTGGAGCAAAAATAGTCTTTAAAATCGTTTCAAGATAGTATTCGCCCAAGATGCCACGTTGTTTTGGATTCGTAAGAATACGTTGGAGGTTTTCCAGCTGACCAGAAAAATTTAAAACCTGCTTGTTGGTTTCTTCTATCTTCACAAGTCGTTCTGCAACATCGCGAACGGTGCTTGTCATTTGGTAGCTCGACTGTTGCTGATGTTTCATGCTTTCCGTCAAAGACCCTCTCATGTCTCGATCAAGACTCTCTAACCGTTGTTGAAGTACGATCATGAGCTGTGGATCAATACCCGGCTGTCCCTTACTCTGACGCTGTACAAGCCAAGCAAGTGCAGCAAATCCTCCAAGAAGTATAATGGCAAAAATAATGGTTGTAGTGTTGATTCCCATAGGGTGAAATCATAGCTTACGGTTGCCCACTTGCAAACCTTGGACATCTCCGCTATCTTCACAAAAACAATATGACAATGAATCTCTCCACAGGACCATCTAGCTGGGATCGCGACATGCAGGGTATGCCAGGTATGGATGAAGAGGAATCAAACCTTGCAGCATTGGGTATGCATGTTGCCGGTGATGATAAAAAAGACGATGAAGAGGATGACGACATAGACGTTAAAATCAAGGACGACGTCCTTCCTGATGACGCGACTTCAGACTCAGATGACGATGAGGAAGAAGAGGATGCTGATGACGCAAAAAAAGATGAGGAAGAAGTAAACGCGCTTGAAGAGCTCGACCTTCTCGCAAAGCAGCTCAAAGAAGAAGACGCACCAGCCATGGAAGATATCGAGGAATAAACGCAAAAAAAGCCCTCTGGAACGTTCCAGAGGGCTTTTGAAATGATCAAAAAGTTGTACGCTACGATGTCTAAATGTTAGCACAGATTTTAACATTTGTCAAGTAGAAACTAGGCTAACAATCTAAAAGTAGAGCAAACTCCAATAAATTGGCTGATTTATGATATATTGCAAACTTGACAAAAGCAAAGAATTCTGTTAATCTATATGATGTCCTGAACTCTCGGAGGTCTGGTATGGGACAATCAGCAAATACAGCCTCCATCGAACGGAGGAGCGCTATGTCGCACGGATGAAAAAGAAAAAGAAAAAAAGAAAGTGATCTTTTTTCACGTCTCCTGAAGCCCCACACTTGCGAATCTGCTTGAGTGGGGCTTCTCTATTTCTTAAACCTCTTTCCCTTTCCTTTTTGCTTCTTCGTACGCTAAGTCGATAAGCTGAGCTAAAGACCTGGCAATAGCTTTATTCTCTAAAATAACCGTGTACATTTTGCCCTCAAAGCTAACGAATCCAACACGATCACCAAACACGCTGATATTTGCATTAAATCGTTCTTTTGGATGGTCTAAAACAACCCGTTGAATATCAGGATTAGAATTGGGATTGACCGTTCCTGTATAGATGCCTTTCGCCTTATGACGATGCCGAGAAAGTTCAGTTCGATAAGGCGCAAGATCTTCTGTCGTGATAATATTCTTCATCGCATCCATGTCAGTAATTTCATGAATCATGGATGGTTTTGTTTTCTTTACTTCTTCCAAAAAAGCTCGTATCCCCTCTTTTCCTTCATACATTCGCACGACAGGCCTCTCCCCACCGAGTTGCAATTCAAGATCCGGCAAAGATTTTTCCAAATCAGCAATTTCTTCACGCATCTCTGTTTCCTTGCGTTTTGCATAGGCCAGAAGTTTGTAGGGAGGCTCTGCTGTGAACAAACGTTTTTTCCCACTCATCACGCTCGACATGAGCGCGCGCTCCGTCATGCTTTCAATAGCAAGGTAAATCGCCTGGCGTGATAGCCGCGTGTGCTTTGTAAGCTCTACAACGGTGCTAGCGCCTTGTTTAAGCGCAGCAAGGTACGTCTTTATCTCGCTCTCGTTTAATCCGAGCGAATGCAGGATTTTGCTAATATCTTTCATAGATCCCAATCATCTTACCAATTATTGGCAAACAGCACACTCCTCAGTTGCAACATCGCGTTTAACGGATTGAACATCGATCGATTCTGCGTGAATTGGCGCTGCAGAACGGACATAGTACAGCGATTTCACTCCAAGTTTCCAAGCAAGGAAATGGACCTCGTGTAAGTATTTTCCAGAGATTGGCGTTGGAAAAAAGAGGTTAAGTGATTGCGCTTGATCGATAAACGGTTGACGATCAGCAGCTTGTTGAACGAGTTCGCGCATATTCATTTCATAGGGTGTACGAAAAATACTGCGTTCTTCTTCATTGAAGCATGGAAGATTTGCAACGCTCCCTTTATCCGCAATAACCTTTTTCCAAACATCAATCGTATTCTGCCCCTTGCTCTCAAGTAAGCGCTCTAAATGCTTGTTCTTGTACAAGAAGCTCCCCGAAAGAGTTTTTTGCAAAAAGGCATTTCCGGAAATAGGTTCAATGGAAGGGGTTGCTTCATTGCAGATAAAGCTCGTAGAAGCCGTTGGCTGAATACTCGTGACGTACGTATTACGACGTGTCCCTCCATCAAGAGGTAATCCGCGCTCCTTCCCTAATTGCTCTGAGGCAGCATGGGCATGCGTTTGAATATTCGCAAAAATCTCCTTGTTAATCTGTCTCGCAAGAAGGCTTTCAAATGGAATAAGCTTGCTCATCAAGTAGCCATGATATCCCATCGCGCCAAGGCCAATGGAACGTTCATGTATAACGGAATTGATGGACTTTTTAAACTCAATCGGATCAGCGAGATCAAGGAATGCTTCTAGGTTGTTATCAAGCGCTGTAACACAGTCCAGTGTCATCTGAGCGATCTGGTCTTTCCACGCATCATACTTCTCGATATTGAGGTTGCCTAAACAACAGACAGCCGTACGTTCTGAGTTTGTCGGCAAAACGATTTCTGTACAAAGGTTGCTTTGACGCACAAAGAGTCCTAGATCTTTATGATGTTGTGGCACCGCTTTGTTGACGGTGTCGATAAACAAGAGATACGGCTCCCCTGTTTCCGCACGCATCATCAAAATCTTACGCCAAATATCAAGAGCATTAAGCTTATTGGTGACGGTTTTATAATGCGGATCAACTAACTCATACTCACGATTTTCCTCAACAGCCTTCATAAACTCATCCGTAATCACGATTCCGATATTCAGGTTTAAGCACTTGCGATCAATGTCTCCTCCGGTCGCCTTTCGGATTTCCAAGAAGTCCTCAATGTCTGGATGATCGATACGTAAATATGCGGCCGCGGCTCCTCGTCGATGTGAATTGCGCGAAACAGCAAGCGTTGAAGAATCCATGATTTTCAAAAATGGAATCACTCCAGAGGATTTGAGGCCAGATGCTTGAAGCGGAGCATTTTGACCACGCAATTGTGACCAGTCTGTTCCAATACCACCTCCATATTTTGCAAGAAAGGCATTCTCACGATACGCATCAAAGATGCCTTCCAATGTGTCCGGAACGGTATTAAGAAAGCAGGAAATTGGCAGGCCTTTCTTGGTGCCAATATTCATCATGGTTGGCGTCGCAGGAACGTACCAGGCTTTTGCCATGTATTCATATAAGCGCTGAGCAAGACCGGCATCTCCACGCGCAAGACCCGTCGCAACACGCGTATAAAACATCTGCAAATTCTCAACGATAGATCCGTTGCCATCGCGCAAGAAATAACGATCACGAAGGTTCTCGAGACCAAAATAGGTCATGAGATTCTCATGTTCGCGTGTGGTACGGATTCCCTGCTGGATCTCCTTGCTCGCCGTGTAATGAGGGCTATCCCAGCTCCCCTTTCCTATGGTGTCCCGATCAATCTCAGCCATCAGGAGATCGCGAGCCGCAACAAGATCATTTTGTGAAAGCGCGTCGATGACGCTTGCATAGATTCCCATAAGATTCAAAAAAGAAAAGAATAATCATTTACCAGTCTGCGACGACAGCACCCTTGGCATATTCTGTCGCTCGGTTCTCAAAGAAGTTCGTATGTTCTTTTGCATTCGTCATCACATCAAGCCAAGCAAGTGGATTTGTCACGTGATAGACCTTATCAAGTCCGAGATCGTTTAATTTCTTGTCCGCGGTATATCGAATGTATTGTTTGACCTCATCAGGCGTAAGTCCCGGAACAGCGCCCATAGAGAAACAGGTGTCGATAAAATGATCTTCGAGCTTCACCATGTCATCACAAGCCTTGTAGAGCGTACGCTGAAGCTCCTCTGTCCAAATATGCTTGTTCTCATTGACCAGCTCTCTAAAAAGAGCGCAGACCCCTTGGCTATGGAGTGTTTCGTCACGGATACTCCAGGTAACGATTTGCCCAACGCCTTTCAGTTTTCCAAGACGAGGAAAGTTCATCAAAATAGCAAAACTGGAAAAAAGACTCACCCCCTCCATAAATGCCCCAAACACGGCAAGGTTGATGGCGAGCTCGGTCACATTTTGCACATCAAATGACTGGATATACTGATATTTATTACGCATGGACTCGTATTCAAGAAACGCGCTGTATTCTTTTTCCGGGAGTCCGAGGGAGTCGTTCAAATAGGAATACGCCCAAACATGAACGCCTTCCATGGCCGCAAAAGCAGAAAGCATCATTTTGATCTCAGGCTTTGGAAAACTTGGGATCAGCTTAGAATTATAGTTGTTATTAACCTCAATATCTCCTTGTGTAAAGAAGCGTAAAATCTGAATCACAAGATTCTTCTCTTCCACAGAAAGCTTAAAGCGAAAATCAGAAATGTCCGATTCCATCGGGACTTCCAACGGAAGCCAATGTGCTTGATTCTGCTTCTGAAAAAACTCAAAAAAGACGGGATACTCAAATGGCCGATAAAATGGACGATACGTGAGGATAGGGCTGGCGCCAAGTAATTGGGACATAGATTCCCGGATTAGTTTTGAATATCCGGTCGTGAAAGAAGCGACTGATTGTGCGAGCTTTGTCCGGGTTCCTGGTAGATACCTACGGATTGACGCTCTTCTGGAGTCAGAAACTTAAGTGCAAGCCAACGAAAAATATAATCGACGACAGACTTTGCATTTGGGATATTTGGGTTCTGCGTAGGTCCAGACGGCTCATATCGAGCATGCACAAACTTATTGACAAGGACTTTAAGCGGAACGCCGTACTGCAAACCAAGTGAGATGGCTGTAGCAAATGAATCAACGAGTCCACCGTTCTGGGTACCGTCTTTTGAAAGCGTAATAAATACCTCTCCAGGCTGTCCATCTTCATAGAGTCCAACGGTAAGATAGCCCTCGCAAGTCCCAATTTGGAATTTATGAGTGATTGCCTTACGTTCGTCGGCTAGGCGTCGTCTACGTGGAATGTAATTTTCGCCGGTTGAGGTGGTAGTTTGGTTTATCATAGAGATCAAAAACCACTATATCTTGTGGTCTAAATAGAATCATACCACAAGATGTAGTGTGTCACCTCTGGATAACTTTAGAACCCAAGCGAAAGATTGATCGCGACTCGTTCCGAGGGCTCTGGGGGCTCGATCGTCATTGGGATTTCTTGCAACTGACCCATCCGGTTTATCATACGCACATGTCCATTAAGCATCGCGTACTCATAAACGTCTCGAGTAATACGGACATCTTGTAAGCAGTATTCTTTCAGTTTATCAATTTCCCCCTTCTTCCAAAACTCAACAGCCATGAGACCGTGACCGCTCTTACCAACACCGAGCGTCGCCTGTGCAACATCATCAAGTTTAATGCGAAATCCAAGCTTCTTCTCAATCTCCATGAGAAGGTCAACGGTTGGTAGGCGCATAATATCTCCGGAATACTGTGTCTGCATACACGGATAATCAAACCCGATAAGGTTATAGCCGATAATACGATCTGCGCGCTCTAGTCGTGGCCAGAGTTTTGGAAGATCCTCTTCAAGAAACGACTCAAACGTGTCGGTTTCATAAAAATAACATCCAACAAGTGAGATGCGTAGCAAGGAAGGATTATACGCACCAACGTCTTGAAACGTATTGCGCGTTTCAATATCGAGAACGACTTCGCGGCGTATTGGAGGCATAGGAAAAACGTGGGTGAGAATACCACCTCCACACCTTTTGCTCAAACGCGTCAATAATCGTACTATTAGGCACATGAACTATCGTTTTTTATCTCTCGTTCTACTGATAATGGCTTTGTCAGGTCTTGCGCTACCAGTGATGGCGCAATCGACGCTTGAGGAAATAAGTCGTGCCGTTGTCCTTGTTGCCTGTGACAAGCTACAAGGCTCTGGAACCGTCATTAACGGTGTCGATGGATATGTATTAACCGATGGTCACGTCACGCTCGATATCCATAGTTTAAAAGAAGCAGAGACATGCCGTGTATTCTTTGCCGACGCCTTTGGTAAACCAACACTTGCTTATAAGGCAACGATTGTTCATGCCGTGTTTAATGAAAAACTCAATCAAGACTTTGCGATTCTAAAAATTGGAGATGCAATCGGAACGGATAGAATAGCTCGACCATTTCCATCCGTTAAGACAAATGAGTTCACGACAAAAGGTGACGCAGTGACCCTAATCGGCTACTCAGATGGAGACAATGGCCCCGTAGTAAGCACAGGTGAAATTCTGGATTATATCGGTGGATTCATTCGTACGAGCGCTGAGGTCAGCCCTGGTGATTCTGGCGGAACAGCCTTGGATGAACAGGGAAATCTTTTTGGAGTTCCAACCCGCATTGTCTCGATTACGGACGGAGATCAGCAGTCAATATATTATGAGCTCGTCGATATTCGCGCCGTCATGAACTGGCTAGATACGTTTGGATCAAATACACACGATCTCTACTTTAATCATTCGGATAAGAACCATTATCATCGGTCAGCGGTCTACATCACACAAAACGATCTTGGATGTCTTAACCTGGCTCGTTCTGCATCCATCTCCTCAGTCTATTGTTTGATGGGTGACGGAACGCGCTCAGCGTTTCCAATGGATAAAACGTTCTTCTCCTGGTATCCAAATTTTGATGCCGTGGATATTTTTGATGATGATGTCATTGCCGACCATCGATTAGTTCGCAACGCAACATTTAAACCGGGCACACTGATAAAATCATCGACATCACCAAATGTCTATGTCGTAGTCGATTCATTTGGCGTCCTGCGCTTGATTCCGAATGAAGCAAAAGCCATCGAGCTCTGGGGCCCTGCTTGGGCAAGTCTCGTCTTTGATATTCCAGACACATTCTGGGCAAACTACTCCATCGGTCAACCGATTGAGATGTAGGATTGACAGAAAAGGTATTTTGGTATAAACAACCAAAGCTCTAACAGGCACTGCGTCGTACGGATTACGACAAACTCCTCCGTCGAGTATCGGCTCCAAACGGATGACAGGAGATGTTCCATGGATAGACAACAGAAGGCCACACAGGCTCAACGTACCCGCCTCGTCGGAATGATCGAGTCTGGACTGATCACGCGCCAAGAGGTGCAGACGATCATCGAACGGTACAGGCCGTTCGATCCTAATGATCCCCTCGCCTATTGGGAGAGTCTTGCTCCCGGAAGTGGCGCGGAAATCATGAAGGCGCTGCACCCGTTCTACAGCTGGCGGCCGGTGCTCAAGCGCGTGATGCCTAGCCTGCAGGAACATGCACAAAAGGCGATCTTCTGGCGCGAGATCACGGGAGTCAAGACGTTCAAGCACACGGGTGAAGTGGAGGTCTGGCACTCGCTTAGAGATTCGCTCCGCAATGCGCACTTTGATGATCTCGAAGACGCATTCCGATTCTCCTTCCAGACGTCCTTCCGGGACACGCCAAGTGACACGCTCCACGATGAGCTCGGCAACGCGATCTGGCACGCCTATCGCGACGCCGTTCCCCGGCAAGCGCGTGACAATGCATCCTGCCGGTCCTCCTGGGACTCCTCCTGGGAAGCATTCTGGAGCTCGCTCTGGGACGCCCTCCGAGCCACGCTCTTCTACGCCGTGAGCTGCACCTCAGATGAGATGGAGAAGTACAAGCCTCTCTTCGAGCTCTGGCGCGCCGGCAATTTCCCCATCGGCTTTGACCGAGACGGGAATCTCCTCGTTCTCGTTGCGTAGCAACAAAAAAAACAAACACTCGAACTCCACCAGATCGCTCTGGTGGAGTTCTCTGTATAAGGGTTGACAAAACAATAATTTTCAGCAAAATAGCAATGCCTGAGAATGACGGCTGGAGGAGCGATGACGTCCCAAGATCAATCGGTGCAAACTCAGAAAAAGAATACATACGCAAGTCGAGATGCTAGCCTGAAATATTGGGAAAAGCGTATTCCTGAAATGGGCAGTCCGATCATGGATCTCGTTCAGCCCTTCTATGGCTGGAGGCCCTCGCTTCAACCTGCGCTCCCCGACTTGGAAGCGCGTTTGCGTAAGGCGATCTACTGGTGCAAATTCAAGGATATCCGTGTCTTTCATAAAAACCAGAATGGTCCGCTTCGCTCAGCGTTGCGAGCAGCTCTCCTCGCAACCTACTGGGATGCGCTAAGTATCTCGCTCGGAGACATACTCCGGAGTACGCTCAATGATACGACAAGAGACACGATGGTAATCGCACTAAAAGACATACTCTCTACGGCTTACTGGAATGCCGTGGGAGGATCCTCTGGTGGAGCGCTGCGTATCGTCGTAAAGGATTCGATCTTTTACGCCATCGGCCTCGTAATCGCCAAGGAGCAAGCTGAGGCAGACAAGTTCCTCCCCCTCTTCGACCTCCTCTTCGCCGGCAACTTCCCCGTCGGTTTCGATAAGGATAACAATCTCCTTATCATCGTCGCCTAGCAAACAAAAAGCCCCACTGGATCTCTCCGATGGGGCTTCTTCGTTCTTGACAGAACGCTCAAAAAAGTGAACGGAGTTATATGTGCGGAATGTTTGATATCACAATTTGTGATATCAAAAGTTGGTAGAGGCGGCACACGGCATCTCCCGATGGTTTTCACAGAACAAGGCGTCGCCATGCTCTCAAGTGTGCTAAAAAGCCAGAAAGCTATTCTTGTGAACATCCAGATCATTCGAACATTCACAAAACTTCGCGAAATGGTCTCAGAGAACGACCATCTCCATCGAAAACTCGAGGTACTGGAAAAACAGTATGATGAGCAATTCAAAATTGTATTTGATGCGCTACACCGGTTGCTGGAAGATGGAGAATCGCCTAAGCCGGAAATAGGGTTCAGAGAGTGTTGACAAAATAATTAAATCAGTGTTTGATTTACACGCTGTTAATTTCTGAAAGGAAAGCAGCATGTACGCTAAAGTGTTCCAAAAGTTTTGTCTCTGGCTAGGCATCTGTTTCTTTGGAGGATCCATATTCTCCAGCTGTCAGAGTGAAGTGAGTGACGTAGATGGTGATGGCATTTCAAATCGGCAGACGCTAACGGCGAACCTTCTCGGGTACGAGCGTTACGCAGACTGTTATGACGGGGGGCCAGTTCCTTCTGGCAACTGGTGGTGCCCCCTTGGATCAGTAATTCGTGTCGCGACGGATACACCGATCGAGGACGATCTCATTGATCGTCCATTGGCCCGCACCTATTTCATCACGTTCCAATACTCGGTACGTGAATGGCTAGACATCAAAAGAAATCAAAAAGAGACGGACCCATATTCTGGGTTAGGCGCCTTTCTAGCGACATACATCGGTGTATGGTTTGAGCTTTTGCTTGGAATGGGTTTGATGCTACCGACACTGGTATCAGTGTATCGAAGAGAGAAAGTCACGTTTCAACAGGAGCAACCTCAGCTCGAATAGAAGGATATCGGTAACTCAAAGCCCCATCGGATTTCTCCGATGGGGCTTCTTCGTTACGCGTTATGCGCTACACATTACGCATTCTTTGCCTGATCCGCACGCTTTCTCTCAAATTCTTTCAAGAATGTCTTGCGAACACGGAGACTGACTGGCGTGACTTCAAGGAGTTCATCGTCACCGATATACTCGAGGCTTTCTTCAAGGCTCATCGTACGTGGCGTCGTCAATCCTGCAGAGACACCATCACCCTTTGAACGCATGTTAGAAAGTTTCTTTTCCTTACAAATGTTCACGAGCAAATCTTCTGCCTTTGCATTCTGTCCAACAACCATTCCCTCATAAACCTTCACAGCGGCACCAATAAACATTTGTCCACGCTCCTGCGCGATTTGGAGACCATAGCTGTTGGATTCTCCGGACTCAAACGAGATCAATGAGCCATGTGGTGTTCCGTCGATCGCACCAACATATGGGCGATACCCAAGGAAAAGTCCGTTGATAATCCCCTGTCCGCGTGTATCCATCATGAACTCAGTACGATAACCGATAAGACCACGAGTTGGGATCTCAAATTGGAGATACGCTGTACCAGCTTCAACGCGCATATCCTTCATGTCTCCCTTGCGACGTCCCATCTTTTCAATAACGGATCCGCTCACACCTTCTGGACACTCGAGTGAAACTTCTTCAAACGGTTCCATCTTGTGACCTTCCTCTTCTTTCAAAATAACCTGTGGGCGTGAAACCTGAAGTTCAAATCCTTCACGGCGCATGCGCTCGATCAAAATTGCCAAGTGCAATTCACCACGACCACTGACAACGAATGATCCGTCGCCAGAACCTGTCTCAACACGTAGCGCAACATCGTTTTGCAATTCACGTTCCAAGCGCTCCTTGATATTACGTGAAGTGGTGAATTGTCCTTCTGATCCAGCAAAAGGCGATGTATTAACAGCGAACGTCATCTTAACGGTAGGCTCCTCGATTTTGATAACAGGCAACGCTTCTGGCTTTTCCATGTCGGTGATCGTTTCTCCGATGTTCAAGTTCTCGATACCGGCGAAAGCAACGATGTCTCCCGCAACGGCTTCAGGAACTTCAAATTTACCAAGGCCAATAAAAGAATACACGGTGGAAATCTTTGCTGGTGTTTTTACACCATCACGATTGATCCACATCACGTTTCCAGGACGGAAAACGCCACGCACAACACGACCCAATCCGGTCTTACCTTTGTAGTTATCGTAAGAAACGTTTGCAACGGAAACCTGAAGTGGTCCCGTCTGATCATTTGTTGGAACTGGAATTTCTTTTAAGATTGTTTCAAATAATGGGGTGATGTCCGTCATCGTTTCAAGGTTGGCAGTAAGTCCTGCTTTTCCTTGTTTTGCAGAAGCGTAGACGATGGGAAAATCTGTCTGAGCATCTGTAGCACCAAGAGCAACGAAAAGATCAAAGACCTGGTCAACGACCCAATCTGGACGAGCATCTGGCTTATCGATCTTGTTGATAACAACAATAATACGATGTCCAGCCTGAAGAGCCTTGCGCAACACAAAGCGTGTTTGTGGCATTGGTCCTTCCTTAGCGTCGACGAGCAAAAGAGCTCCATCAACGAGGCTCATGACGCGTTCTACTTCTCCACCGAAGTCGGCGTGACCTGGAGTATCAACAATGTTGATTTTTGTACCGGCATAAGCGATAGCAACGTTTTTCGCCAAAATCGTAATACCGCGCTCGCGTTCGAGTGGGTTCATGTCGAGAATGGTGTCGCCTTCAAGAGCCTTGCCAGAAAAGGTCTCGCTCTGTTTCAAGAGCGCGTCAGCCAAGGTGGTCTTTCCATGGTCAACGTGTGCGATAAGCGCAATATTACGAATAGCAGTCATATAAGTGGGCGAAGTTTAGCCCCGTTTTGGCATTGTGTCAACCGCAACGCGTTGCCTCTGGGTGCAGAACCCCTCCATCTCCCCTTGTGCTCAAGGGGAGCGTCTATGTAGGAGGCAATTGTGGCTAATGTTTCATCAATTGAGTTCAGAATTTCATCATTCCGAAATCGAAGAAGACGTTCCCAAAGCACGCATTCAGTTTGAGTCAATAGATAGAAAGCATAAAAACTCCCCGTCCACAGAAATCGTGAACGGGGAGAAGTGTAAGTGGAGTTTCCGCTCCACGCGTTCGGTCCTGTATGTCAGACCGAAAGAGACACAGCTGATTGTATTGCACATTTGATCAGGGGCTGAATCCTGATCTTTTTTACCCGCTGCGATAACGGGGGCGTCTCGCGTTCAGATAACGTTCCAGCTCGTAAAACGAGTGGAGCGCTCCTGCCTCGACGGCTCGTGATCCGACGCCAGAAGCTCGCGCTCCTGATGAAGAAATCCCTTACCGTTCCGACGCGCCGACCTGCGGGCCAAGACTTTTTCCTTACGAAGATTCGCAAGGCGAGTCTTGGTGCAGAGCCGACGCGAACGCTTGATACCAAACGTCGCTACCATCGGAGACATCGTTATCCTCTCGTTGTTGAATGCGTTTGGCGATGCGAGCATCACGTCGCTTACGTGCTACCGCGTGCCGACGATCTTGCAAAGCAAGCTTTGCATACGTCGCGCAATTCGCGATGGCCCATTCACGTCCAAGCTTATACGCAAGCCGGGAACAATCTCCCAGATGCTTATATGCTTGAAGCGCAAGTCCGTTCTGCGTATCGCTATCGATCACCGCATAACGAACCGTGCGCACACCGCGCCGGACATCCATCTCGAGTGCCGAGACAGCGCGGAACACATCCTTCGTGTTCATCACGCAATACGACTCGAACAACTCATCGTCCACGTCAGACAGATCGTCTGCGGGAACATCCAGTCCCTCATCGGAACCGTTCATAAATTCTCCTGGGAAAGCATCCGTTGGTCAGCTCCCCTCTCGACGTTCATCTTGCGATAAACAGCGGGAGGGAATGCACATCAGCCGGATGTGCGACGGGTTCTGTGTCTCACAGAATCAGAGCTGCCCAGTCTTGCGCAAGTAGCGCAGAACCGTCGAGGGCAGACGGACGGGGTACCTGTTGCAAGACAGGTCGCATGGATCAGTCCACCAAGACGCCGGCATGCCAAATTCATCAATGGAGTAGATGAAATGTGCACTACCGTTGCATGCGTTCCAGGTGTGACCGTCTCCATCGTCATGATCGGAATGAAAATACTTCCGATACATGGGATCAGAGCTCGCCTCGCGCAGAAGACGGATAGCTTCATCAGCCATCTTATCTTCATCATGCCAAGCGTCTAGAAGAGCGTCCTCACGGACAAGCTCCTCGACGTTGAACATGACAGCGCAAGATCCGTCGCAACGAGTCATCACCTGTGCGGGCTCGTCTTCGACAAGCTCCGTCCAGATGATCCCAGCGTTGCTCCAAACCTTCTGCGAGAACGAGGCATGAAGCCCGTTCGCGCAGAGGCTGTAGGTACGGATCTCGTCATGGTCGGAGGTGATGTCACCCTTCCGCCACTCCGGAGACTCGCCACACTGGCTATCGACATGAACGAGATAGATCATGGCTTTCATGGACACCTCCGGGTTTGGGTTGTGAAAGGATTGGAAGATCGCCAGAGTTAGGAGGTCTTATCGTCCCCGTAGAAGAACGGGGTCTCGGGGGAAAGGCTGAGCAAGGAGCAAATGCGCTCCCGCAATTCCTTTCGACCACGAAACTCCTCGTGCATCCACACGGCGCCGTAGACCATCCGTCCACCGCCCATCCCACCGGAGACATCCTTGTACCGCTTGTTGTCGCCGGTAATTCTGCTAGCCCCGTCGCCCTCATTGTCGGGCCAAGCAATCGCATCGAGCTCACTCAAGAGCGTGTCGATGTTCTGCCTGCCCGTACCAATGACAGGTACGGTGAGATAAATCTGACCACCGTAATCACCCTGAAGAACGTGGAACCGCGACATAAGAATCCTTGGGTAAGCATCAGTTGGTCAGCTCCCCTCTCGACATTCATCTTTCGATAAACAGCGGGAGGGAGTGCACATCAGCCGGATGTGCCACGGTGCGTTGTTATGCTCAACCGCTGAGCCGAGTTCTTAGCTCGTGACCGACCACAGACCAAAGCGGAACATGGCCTTGTCGATCTCCTCCTGGGTGTACTCGTGGCGACCTTCTAGTCGCGGAAGTCCAGATACCCCCATCACGAGCAGTCGATCGCCTGCCGAGAGCTTGGCCATCGGGGCCTTGTCCGGGATCGCGACGTCGATGCCATACCGCGACCGCATCGCCCCGATGGTCAGAGCGTGGGACGGGTTCAGACAGACCTCGATGCCCTCCGCGATAACACTCTTTGCCTCTTCAGGGCTGAGCTCGTTCCGGGAAACACTGCACATCGCCGGGAACATGTTGTCCGCGAGACCAAAGCCAAAGAACGTGGTCATGAGAATCTCCTGGGTAAGCATCAGTTGGTCAGCTCCCCTCTCGACATTCACCTTTCGATAAATAGCGGGAGGGAATGCACATCAGCCGGATGTGCGAACGGAATGATTTATTGTCTCATTAAGACATTTGCTAGTAGTGACCGACGTAACCCCATCCGCTCTCCGGGTTGACTTCGCGAATACGTCGGACGAGCAAAGGCTCATCGTCTTCATTCACGTCCTCGTACTCGGAGCAGATGTATTCCACGCCATTGCTCTCGCCGGCGTAGAAGGAGTGAGATGCATTCCGGCCAACTTGCCAGAACACGATCCCTTGTTCTTCGATAGGCTCTCCAAGAGCGCCATCATTGAACCGAATGTGCTCCTCAAGGGCCCGGCTGCGTGCGGTCTCATTTCCCATATGAACGCCTCCTTGTGAGTGGTTGAGAGAATGAATCTTTGAGCCAAGTTTCCGCTTGGCACGTTCGGTCCTACTGCGTTAGACCGAAAGAAACGGAGATATTTTTATCGCTATTTTGATCGGGCACCTCAGGCCCGAACTTTTTTAAACGCGGCGATAACGCGTTACGGTAGAAGCACCTACCGTTATGTGAAGCGCTTGTTAGCGACTCCGCTTTCCACACCCAGTCGGAGTGAGGATCACGGGGCCGAGGCCCTTCTCGACACCGCGAGCTTCCCTCGAGCAACGCTCGAGTTCTGCTTGCGAGATGCCGAGGAGCCTAAGCGCCTCCGGGAACCGGGAGTCTTTGCTCCCGTCGCGCCAGTAATTGCTTACGAGCGCTACTGCGATGGACCGTGACATGAGAATCCTTGGTGCGAGAGGGTTAGTTATTCCCGCATTCCCTTGGTAGCCGCATTAATTCGGTCACCGAGGGAATGCAGGTTACCCTGCGTACCATGGACGTATTCGCAACACCCTTGTTATCGCTTCGGCAACAAGTCAGGGCTTCTCACCAGCATGGGATGGTGACGAGAAGCGATGCGAAACAAAAAAGACGAAATAGCTGTGAAGCTCTGTCGTCCCATTATCTTATCGTCAGAGCGAAGTTTTTCTGTGTCTCCGTTCCTTGACGAGAAATAAGCTATCATAAACAAAAAGAACTGTCAAGTGTATGGTATACAATAATATGAATATTGCTAATTTAAGCAAAAATATAGTAATTTGATTATGTACAAAAAAGTAAAACCCCGACACGCTATATTGCATATCGGGGCACAATATTAGAAGTGGACGACAAGGAGAAAGCCAGAATGACTAAGATCTTCTGATCCGCCCTGCCAACGCTCAATCGTCGGCCTGAGTCGCATTTTCTCACAATGAAGATAGACTCCCCGCGCCGCGCCCATGAGCCACGCCTCACTACAAACCATATAATCATGGCGTGTATTCGGTAGCGATCCATGTGGCGGAGCAAACTCAGAAGTGCCAAACGAGTAAACAACGGCATATCGCTTACCCGCTTTAGATTCGAGCTTCATCCTCGGAAGAATTTGTGTAACGACTTCTTCGACGAGAATCTTGCAAACTCGCTTGTTCTCACGTTGAGAAAGCGCATAAGCAAAAGGTTGATTGCTTCCTTTTGGTATTTCCGCGACTCGGAGTTTCTTAGAAAGCGCCTTTCTGTTGCGTTCAGCCTTCTTTTTAAGAAGTTCCAAAGGATACGTATATTCAGGAGTCTTGTTCTGTTTTCGCAAAGGATCCTCCGGGAAAGAACTAGCAAGAGAATATGGGACCGTCTTAGCGTTGTCGAGTCTCTTGAAAAAAGAGTTTTGCCTCATTCCAAAACGCGGGTTGATTTTTCACATCACGCATCCAAAGCCACCATTCAACTCCCCAAAAATCCACAGCCGGCATATCGAGTTGCTTCGCATACGTAAAATTTTTACGCATCTGATCAATCGATAAGGTCTGATACTGTTCTTCAAGACTCGTGATCTCAAGCGGTTGATCAGACCAGGGCTCCATTTGAAACTCGCTAATATATATCGGACCAGAAAACAAGCTAGCAATCCATCCTTTTCGAACATAGCTCCAAGGCGGAAGATACCAATGCACAATCCCAAAAATAGGATTCCGAACAACGCGATAGAGACTCACGCCTAATCCATCGAGCTCTCCAGGAAAGTGCATCCAAAGAGACAGCTCTCCCGAGTCAGTCGTATAAACTGGCCTCGGCTCCTCACGTATTGATTCTGCTTGTTTCACATAACGCATCTCTTCAAGAACAAGTGTCTGCGTAAGTCCGGGGCAATTGATGAACGATGTAAGATTCGAT
Organism: Candidatus Uhrbacteria bacterium; assembly: GCA_903918235.1. Classification (GTDB taxonomy): domain Bacteria; phylum Patescibacteriota; class Patescibacteriia; order 2-12-FULL-60-25; family 2-12-FULL-60-25; genus CAIXDN01. The sequence goes on along the minus strand of CAIXDN010000063.1, from coordinate 54 downwards.
TCATTCTCTACCTGCCAGGCCTTTACGGCTGGATGATCTTTAAACATCGCATAT
>CAIXDN010000062.1 GCA_903918235.1 Candidatus Uhrbacteria bacterium | reverse complement strand
GTCTTTGAGATCACTAGCTCTTGAATACGTGCTGCGATCGGATCCAGCCATTTGAATGCTGGACAGCGCCACCAAGGACGTTTTATGCGCAGGTCTTCCGAGAGAATCCATGGACGTGCGTGCGGGTACAATTTTCTAATAGACTCGTTTGCATCCCACAGCTCCGCAGAAACGCCATCATCGAATACTGGTAGCAATGAAAGAAACCATGCGCGAAAATATGGATCGCTTCCTGGTAGCATATGCGAGGAAAGATCGAGAGAGGCGTCGTCGATAAAATAGGAAAGACAAACCGCATCTCGATCAGATGCATGCGTGCCAGGACGTGAAAACGCAAAACGTAGTGCGGACCAGCCACGCGTCTGCATGATCGTCCCCGTGCGAGTAATAATAAAAAAATCCAAGTCTGCCTCGTCGCGAGCATGCGCTAGAGCCGTTGTGTTACATAATGCAACAAAACGTACGCCAGAAAGACCAGCTAGGAATTGTGCAACTTTACGTGCTCGTCGTATTTTACGCGGAAATAAGGCTTCACGACGCTCGTGCTCCTCAACCAATGATTCTCTTCCCTCAAATACGACGCGGCCACGTACAAACTTAAACGGCCACTCGATTGGCGCAGGAACGGACGTTGCGTCGAGCTCCGGGATGGTTGGCGGATAACTCATCGCGTCAAACATTGCCATTGCCTTCAGGCGCTCCGTTTGCGAATTCATATTAAGCCAGTGCCGCCATCGTCGCTCCGATGGGGACCGATGCGTCAGCGACTATTATTTTTTCCTCATGCATTTCAATTACCTCGCCCCAGGTGATCACCAACTCTTTTGCAAGCAGCCCCTTTACCAGACCTGAGCTGACACGAATTGATGCCAGGTGCCCCGTATCTGCGTCAACATCAATACTCGCTAATTTTCCCAGCATACGCCCTGAGCGCGTAAATACAGGAGCACCTGTCATGCGCTTTGAGTTGAGATCCATATTCTATGCTTCTATTACCGCACCACCAAAGGTCTTTAATACATTGCCAACGATATCCTGACTGCGTTCTTCCGCTACGGCAGTGTCCTCACCCACAACCCCTTCAACAGACAGGCCCTCCACTCCAAGAACTTGCCGCATTGCATCTTCTAACATCTTACGATTGCGCGGATCTTTTATTATCTTGTCACGATGAAATGCGTACTGGAATCGGATCACAACTGTGTTCCCCTGCATCATTTCTGGACGACTAATTTTTAAGATAAATGGAAGCGAATGGTTTTGTTCTTCTACCGCACGGACAATCGCATTCCACTTCATACGTATCGTGTTGATTTCCAATGTTGATTCCGAAATGGATGGGACGGGGGTTGGGACCGGGGCGAGTTCGATGTCTCCTTCCCTTGCTTTCTCCTCCTCAGGATGAGGAGTGGTGGGTAGAGGTATAGGAGGCGGAGGCGGAAGTGAAGGTGGAGGTGGAGGTGGAGGCGAGATAGCAGCGTTCCTTAATAATCCTCCGGCGACAATCGTGCCGGCGAGCTGGAGGGCAAAGATGGCGTCGATGCCGGATTTGGCGTCTTTGCGACGTTCAAATAATAAAAGAGCGATATCATTTAATTCACCAGGCTGAAATTTATCAATCAATGGAGCGATGGCGCGTTCTTCCTCTGTCCCTTGAGACCATTTCTCTGCAAGCGTTGCGTCAGCGGAAGCGACGAGGAGTTTGCGGACGATCAAGAGGAGGTCATCGAACAGAGGCAGGAGAGGCAACCCTTCATCTGCGAGGCGCTGGACCTCGTTTAAGGATTTTATGTGGTCCCGTTGAGCCCAAAAGCTCATAAGGCCTGCGGCGGCGGGCAAATGGCCAGGAGGGATCACGAGCTGTGCAACATCGAGCGTTAGGTGCTTTTCACCGAGTCCTCCAAGTTGACCGAGTAATGTCTCTGCATCACGCACACAACCATCGGCACGGGAGACGATGAGCTTTGTGACCGCTTCATCGATCTGCCAATCTTCTTGTCTTGCAAGCTCGTTCACACGATCGGCCATGACATTGTCTTGGACTCGTTTAAACTCAAAGCGCTGGCAACGGGAAACGATGGTTGCTGGTACTTTATGCCATTCTGTCGTCGCAAGGATGAAAAACGCGTAGTCAGGTGGTTCTTCCAAAGTCTTCAAAAGCGCATTCCAGGATGCCGTTGAGAGCATATGCGCTTCATCAAGCACGTAGACCTTGCGAGCCCCATTCATTGGAGCAAATCGAACATGCTCAATGATGGACTCACGAATCGTTTCCACGCCCGTATGTGTGGCGGCGTCCATCTCAATCAAATCAATCTGACGACCTTCGCTGGTTGCGACACATCGCTCACAGGTGTTGTCTGGCTCTCCGTTTATCGGATGAAGGCAGTTGAGCGCTTTTGCAAAAATGCGCGCCGTCGTGGTCTTTCCTACGCCACGAGGACCACAAAACAAAAACGCATGACCTAGCTTCCCCGTGGCAACTTCTTTTGCCAGGGTATCGGTGACATGCGCTTGGCCGGTGACATCGGCAAAGGTTTGGGGGCGGTATTTTTGGGACAGGGATGGCATAGGGAACAGCCCTATCTAAACATACTGGAAGCTCTCTGTCTCCTACCACTCCGAACCGTCTTTTTTGATCATGTTTTCTACGGCGGCCCAGGCGGATGGGGCGTTTTTTGGGACGAGGATGACGACTTCATCGCCGGCTTCTCCTTTGTGGAATGAAATGGCGGCGGCGAGGACACGATAGGCGTTTCCTCCGGCGATGACTTTCCAGTCGCTTGTCATTTCATCTTGCATCAAGGCGCCAACAAGGCGTTGACGCTCGATTGGGCCTTTTTGTTTAAAGAGGAAACGGCCGGAGTCGTTGATTGATAAGCGTAATAAATCCCCTTCAACGAGCTTTGATTTGGAGGCGTAGTTTGGTGGCACGACATATTGACGACCGTCTTCACCAACCATATGCTCGCCATCAAAGACGCCTTCAATAGAACGGCCTTCAAAGGAGCCGTAAGACGAGTCATCCGATTGAGGCGTCGGAAATGCATCAGGGTCTATGAATTCTGAACGACTCTCTAGTAAGCGCTCAAGGTTATCTAGGCGTGATTTTAAATCACGGACGACACGCAAAGCGAGTGCGAGCTTCGTTTCTATTCCTGACAAACCTGAGGTTTCTTCTTCAAATATCTCGTTATTTTCTTCCATAAATTTTATTTTTTATTTTTAGTACAGGATACCACACTAGATCTTAAAGTCCTCATCCGAAACTCCCTCAATCATTGCATCTCGGCGCTCTAGGATCTCCGCTTCAATAAGCTCGCGCTTGCGACCAAATTTGTAGCGAGAGAGCTCTTTAATCATTTTGGAGAGCTCCTTATCTTTTGGAAGCTCTGGCATGATTGGCTTCATGTTAAATGGACGAGAAGCCGTATTATCGATCAGCATTTTAATATTTACGGTAAATGCTTCTGCATTTACCAGGTCGTATTCGCTAAATACTGGGGCAAATTCTTTTGAGAGAAACTCCGCATCTTCTACGCCAATTCTATATGCGACCATCGTACCGACGTTTCCAAAAATTGCATCGCGGATCATCGTATCTCCGCCCTTACCTTCTAACTGACCAATAAACTGATGCGCAACAATCAGGCCAAGACCGTATTTACGTGCTTCTGACAAAATAGCCGAGATGGAATCGGTGAGAAAATTCTGAAATTCATCAATGTATAAGTAGAAACTTTTTCGATCCTTTTGCTCCATGTCACCACGTGCAAGAGCAGCCATCAAAATTTTTCCGACTAATACCATTCCAAGCAAATAGGCATTCAAATCTCCGATCTTGCCCTTGGATAACTTGATCAATAAGATTTTTTGACCGTCCATTGCCTCGCGCATATTAAATGCGCTCTTTTGCTGACCGATAATCGGTCGCATGTAGTCGTTATAAATAAACGGCGTGAGCTTGGACGTAATGTACGGAACCATGTTGGCGAGTGAGGCTTCTCCACCCGCTTTTGTTGCCTCTTTTTGCCAGAAATCTTTTACATCCTGCGACTTACATTTGGATAATTTGTAATTACGATAATCTTCGTCGGCCAACACTTTTGGAATCTCCATCAAAGTCGATCCACTCTCCACGTCCTCCATCAATAGCAAGATCGCATTGCGCATGTAGAGCTCAAACATTGGACCACCGGTCGATTTGAGATCGTAGAGCTTATCAAAAATCTTTAACATCTCGTTGATCACGAATGTTTTTTGTTCCGGATGAGTAGGATCAAACTCAAGCATGTTCATGCCCATTGGGCGCGAGTAGTCGGCGGGATCAAAGAAGATCACGTCATCCGCACGTTCTTTTGGAACAAATTCAAGAGCTTGATCACACAAATCACCGTGCGGATCGATCACACAAACTCCATGACCTGCCTCGATATCCTGCTTGATCAAAGATAATTGAAATACAGATTTACCACCTCCGGACTTACCAATGATATACATGTGACGCATGCGATCCCCTGGCTTCATGCGAATCTGGTAATTATGACCACGATACTCAGACTTACCCAGCAAAATACCCTCACTTGGTAAGTTGCTTGGGGGTAATGCGCGACGCGACAAGAGCCAATTGATTTTTGGAGTTTCTGTTGTCGGCAATGGAAAGTGATAGACCGTTGCCATTTCTTGCGAGCTTAAAATAATTCCGTATTTTTCTATAAAATGACGGTAGATAAATGCGTGCACGATCTTGGACTGCCTGCGTGGCATATCTGATTTAAAGCTATTGCCATACTCGTAAACATTAAATTGTCCGTATGCATTTAGGATATCGTTTAAATAGGTCTGGGCTCTTTCTGGTGTTTTTCCAGAAACAACCACACGAATATTCACGTCAAAACCCGCATGCGATGCTTTTTCTTCTAGCCCTTTTACCATCTCATCCTCAAGTGGAGAAAGACGATAGGACTCCTCTGGTTTTTTGTCTTTTGAGCTTGTGAGTGCGGTGTTTGAAATTTCTTTAAAAACCTTTCCTCCTATGGAATTATTTTGAACATCTTTTAGCTTCTTCCCCTGCTGCATTCCTCGTGCAATACGAAGCCCTTCTTTACGCCAGCCTGGCTTTGCGCTACGAATGACGTATTGAATCGCAACACCATCACCTGAATCCACTTTTGATAGAGCGTTCGTTAGTGAGTTCATTGAATCTGTCTCCATCTTTGTATAGATTTTGATTGGAAAATAGCTTTGGCGACGGAACCGAAGATAACTCCCCATGATGACACCGTTTGGGGAGAATATATTGTAATCTGGAACTTCATCAATCTGCGCATTTGGATACTGCGCATGGACCTGTTGTTCAATAAAATTACGAAGCGCTTCTGGCACGGTAACAAAAAAGTTAATCTTCTCTCGATGACATACGATCTCAAATGTAAAAACATCGCTACGTCCTGTAAACCAAGAAATAATGCCTTTTTGAGATCGTAATCCACCGATCGTTGAGAAAACGGTGTCCATGGTACCGATTAATTCTTGCACCTGCTGTTGAGATTTTTCTTTATTTGCATCATCACCTGTCAGTTCTTTTGGTACGCGGATCATCAATACCTTTAAGCCAAATGCAATCTTTGATCGATGACGACGAATTACTGCTAAACGAATCAACAAGATTAAAATAAAGAGACCTAGAAAAAAACCTAGCAAGATGTATACGACGTATGCGATTGGATTTGTTAAAAGAGCGATCGGGTCAGTGATGCCCGGAGCCTTTGCTGTTGGTGTCATCAGATCGAGCTGAAGAAGGAGCAAGGAAATCATGATGGGTTTTTGTTAAACTTTTGGTACAGCATCTTCTTTGCGAGCGCGAGTCAGCGTCACAAGATTATCCGTCTTTATCTTTGCCTCTTGTTCTAAAAAGTAGCGGTTCACGCCTGGAATTGTTAATAGCCAGTCCCGAATCAACGTAATCGTTTGGTGTAGATCGATTTTTAGACTACGTACCATTCTTGCGATCTGCGTTGAAACTTCACGTCCTTTTACACGAAAGCGTTTCTGAGCATCCTCAGGCATTGCCTCGACATATTCCCCAAGACCCTCTTCTAAAACTTTTTCTACTTCTAGTACCACTTCATCCTCCTGCACGACAGGAGCTTGCTCGACAACTGGCGCCGCCGCCGCAACCGACTCTGTTGACGCCTGTGTTAACGGCGTTTCTTCCATCGGTTGCTCTAAAAATGTATCTTTTTGCTCAATAGATTGCTCAAAAGCCGCTCGATCAGCAGCGATCGGCGATTCTGATTCTTCGGATTCCGGAAGTTTTTCCGGAGCCGTCTCTAATCCCTGCAAAAATCCATCAGACATGCCTGGAGTATAACACAAAACGGGCCAACAAAGCCCGTTTTGTTTCCGAGAATCCCTCCGCCTGATCCATTGACAATTTGACTATTTTATGACATTGTCTCTTCGCACTTTTGTGAAGGAGTAAGCAAACAATGAAGCTACGCAAGAAAGCTGTCGCCTTTATTGAATCAACTCTGGAGACACTCGCTCCATCCACTGAAGACACGGCACGTATACACCGTGTCCGTAGCAACGCAGAAGGCGCGGCTATCGTGAAAGAGCTTCTCAATACGGCAAACATTCGGCCGGGGTGTATCATCCGGCTGCTCGAATCGGCACATCTCGAGGAATCAAAATTTTGTGTTTTCATGGGACTTCACAGTCCGTACGAAGGGTGGCTCGGAAAGCGCAATAACCCGCAAGCCTTCACTCGATAGATCGTGTCCTGGGACGCAAATACTCGCACCATCGGAGATTTGAAGATCGCTCTTGCTCATCCTCTGATCGAGGACTACATGCACTCAACCCTTGCCATCTTCAAGATGCGTGGCGCCGTCAAACAGCATCTCTATGACGACCACGCGTGGAAACGACGGCAAGAGAAGGACAAGAAATTCTTTACTTCTTCTATCGGTAACGAAAACATCCTGAAGCACGAATACGGAAACTACTGGCGCACGGAAGCGTTCAACAAACTCCTGGAGAAATTCCTTCAGACGCTCGACGACTAGCGCGCCTACTCATGCCACGCCGCTACAATCTCTACCAAAGAAGCCCCATCAGGGCTTCTTTTGCTAATTCGATGATTGTAGATCGTAGCTCCCGTCTTTGTTATCTTCCACGAGCCAACCTTTTGCTTTGATGGCATCACGGAGTTCATCGGACTTTTTCCATTCTTTGTTTTTGCGGGCGAGTTGGCGTTCTTCTGCGAGAGCGATAATTCCTTTTGGTGACTGGATTGTCTTTCCAATAATTTCTGCGAGGCTGAGACCGAGGACTTTATCCATTTCTATCAAGCTCAAACTCTTTTCTTTGTCTTCTGTTTTGGATTTGAGCATTTCCCAAACAACGGCGAGCGCTTCCGACAAGTTCAAGTCTTCCGAAATAGCATTCGTGAACTTCTCCATCCATTCCCCTTTGGATTTTCCTTTTGCCGATGGAAGTTTGCGGGCGTCATTTTGAAGTTTACGCAATGCGTTTTGCGCACCTTCCAATCCTTCCCAGGTAAAATTGAGTTTTGAACGATAGTGCGTTCCTAAACAATAGAAACGATAAGCTAAAGGATCAAAACCTTTGGCGATGAGATCGTCGAGAAGATAGGCATTCCCCTCGGATTTGCCCATGCGACCGCCATCGACGAGCAAGAACTCGCCATGCACCCAGTAATTTGCGAGCGGTTTGTCATATGCCGCTTCTGATTGCGCGATTTCGTTTTCATGGTGAACGGCGATGTGATCAACTCCACCACAATGAATATCAAAAGGCTGACCGAGCAATTCTTGTGCCATCGCAGAACACTCAACGTGCCAACCTGGGAATCCTCGGCCCCAAGGTGAGTTCCATTCCATCTGACGAATTGAATCTCCTGGAGAGAATTTCCAAAGCGCAAAATCGGTTGGATGTTTTTTCTCGCGGTTGAGCTCGATGCGGACACCGGATTGCTTGTCGCCGATCCTTTGGCCGGAGAGCTTTCCGTAGCCGGCGAATTTTGTTGTATCAAAATAGATGCCGTCGCTGATGCGGTAGGTCAACCCTTTGTCTTCTAGTGTTTCAACGAGAGTAATCTGTTGCTTGATAAATGCCGTTGCGTGCGGGCGATCTTTTCCGGTCGGTGCGTCGACATTGAGACGTACGAGATCTTTATCAAAAAGACGCTCATACATTTTTGCAATCTCCCATGCGTCTTTTCCTTGCTTTGCGGCTTCTTTTTCTACTTTATCTTCTCCTGCATCACCATCGCCAACCAAATGGCCGACGTCAGTTATGTTCATTACGTGCTGAACTTTATAACCAAGCGAAATAAGCGTGCGCTTTAAAATATCCTCAAATACATAGGTACGGAGGTTGCCAATCGTAGCCGGGTTGTAGACGGTTGGACCGCAAGTGTAGAGACCGACGTTTTTGCCTTTGATCGGTTTAAACTCTTCCAGGGTTCGATGAAGTGTATTCCAAAGCTTGAGCATGCTGGAATTGTAGCGGATCAGGGATGTTTTGTCATTTCTTTCTGTTTGTCAACCACGCGTCCAATCCCCAGACATTTCCTGCGTTAAAGGAGATCAATACGAGTAATGCGGCGATGTAAATAATGTGTTCATCCACAAGAAGCGCATGTGCGTTTGGGTAGGGAAAATCGAGAATCGCTAAATAGTAGAGTGCCATTAGCATCATGCCTGCGTAGGAACTCGCTCTTACAAAAGTGCCTATGATCAGTGAGACGCCTAGCAGTGTTAGCCCCCACTCATTCATCAAGTTAACGAATGGCATGATTGCGGGATCGAGCATCCACTGAAATAAAAACGAAAATGTTTTTGCACCTTTCAAATATCCTGCCGCGGACCATGTCGGATCTACCACCTTTGTGATACCTGCGTAAAAAAACAGCACACCTAGAGAAAGCCGGAGCGTAATCATTGTGACGCGTTGGCACATGGTTAGCTTTTCCGCTTCAGGTGTTAAGCAGCACTTCGTCGATGAAGACTTTTTGGACATAGGGTTTCACTATTTCGCCCAAGTTTCTCATCTCTTGTGACGTGAAGGGGCGATACTGATTAAATGCAGGGTCTAGTGTAACAGATGGACGATATGTTTGCAGTCGGTAGCGTTTGGAGCCGTTCACGAGCTCGGCAATTTTCTTCATCGTTTCTGTATCATGACACTCGCGAACAAGCGTTGTGCGGAATTCATAATCAGGCGCTTTCTCACGAATGAGCGCGATGCTTTCACGAATCGCTTCCGCTCTGACGCATGGTCCGACGAGCTCTGAATATCGTTCAAGCGACGTTTTTACATCCATTGCAACATACTCAAGAAGACCTTCTTCCAATAGAGGACCAATTACTTCTGGACGACTGCCATTGGAATCGAGTTTTACTTTGAAACCGCGCGCACGAATCTCCCGAATAAAATCAGATAATCCGGCATGCAGTGTTGGCTCACCGCCGGAAATCACAACGCCATCAAGCTTTCCCCGACGCTGGTCGAGGAACGCAAGAAAACTTTTTTCATCAATCCAACTTTGCTCCGTTTCCTTTAATCGTTCCGGTAAGACGAACTCGGGATTGTGGCAGTAGCCACATCGAAAATTACAACCTGGGAGGAACGCAATACAGGCGATCGATCCGGGAAAATCGAGAAGAGTAAATGTCTGGACGCCACTACACCGTACAGGCATTTTCACTGGCATATGTATTCAGAAAATGGTGGTTTTCCGCAATACATTCTACAAAATGCTTACGTGAATAGTGCTCGCTCTTTTTGCCGGTATTGAATTGGGAGACTGGGCGGTGATAACCCATGACGCGTGTCCAAACTTCACATGGCGTGCGCTTTTCCTGCATTTCCGCGGTGAGAATGTTCATATTTTTTGTTGATATTATTGAGAAAGAAGATTTATTTTGATGCTTGCGTTGACTCGTAGGTTAGACGGATGTCTGCGTCCAAACGTGGTGCCTCGATGCCGAGTGCTTCATCGCATGTTGGGCAAAAGTCCCATTCACCTTTGAGATAGCCATGCTTTGGGCAGATCGAGAAGGTTGGCGTGATCGTTACATATGGCATGCGGTAACGAGTCAGGATGCGGCGAAGGAGTTCACGACAGGCTTCTGGTGAAGTAACTCGTTCCGACATGTAGGCGTGCAGGACGGTTCCTCCAGTGTAGAGCGTCTGGAGATCATCTTGGAGATCCATCGCCTCAAATACGTCATCCGTATATCCGACAGGAAGCTGTGTTGAGTTGGTGTAGTATGGAGCGTCTTTTGTTCCGGCTTGGAGGACGCCCGGGAAACGCTTTTGGTCTTCCTTTGCAAAGCGGTACGTTGCGCCTTCTGCGGGAGAAGCCTCTAGGTTGTACAGATTGCCGGTTTCTTCTTGATATTGCTTAAGACGATCGCGCATGAAATTGAGAACATCTTTTGCAAAAGCTCTCCCCGATACTGTTGTGATGTTTTCATTATCGTCTGTCAGGTTTCGTATTGCTTCATTTACGCCATTGATACCAATCGTTGAGAAGTGGTTACGGAGTGAGCCGAGGAAGTGTCGTGTATATGGGAAGAGTCCGCGGTCCATCCATTTCTGGATCTCTTTGCGCTTAATTTCTAGAGAAACGCGAGACAAGTCCATCAAACGACCTAGATTCTCAAAGAAGACATCGCGATTTCCTCGAGCGGTGTATCCAAGGCGAGCAGCATTGATTGTCACTACGCCGATAGAACCGGTCATTTCTGCGGAACCAAAGAGTCCACCACCGCGCTTGCGCAACTCGTTGAGATCAAGCTGTAAGCGACAACACATGGAGCGCACGTCGCTTGGCTTTAAATCGGAGTTGATGAAGTTTTGGAAATATGGTGTTCCGTATTTTGCGGTCATCTCAAATAGTGGGAGAGTTTTTGGATCGTTCCAATCAAAGTCTTTGCCGATATTGTAGGTTGGGATCGGGAAGGTGAAGGCGCGACCTTTTGCGTCGCCGGCGGTCATGACTTCAATGAAAGCCAGGTTCACGATTTCCATTTCTTTTTTGAGCTCACCGAATGTGTACTCAAAACTCTTGCCTCCGAGAATCAAACGCTTCTCTGCCAAATCTTCTGGACACACCCAGTCGAGTGTGATGTTGGTAAATGGTGTCTGTGTCCCCCATCGACTTGGCGTGTTGAGGTTGAAGACGAAGGATTGGATATTTTGCTTTACGTATTTCCAAACACGCTTTGAGACAAAACGGTTGCGCGTTTCTTCATCGGCAAAGGTGACACCAAAAGCATCGAGCTCGGCGCGAGTTTCCATCTCATACTTTTTTACGAATGGCGCGAGATAGGTATCGAAGCTCGAAAAAGCCTGTGCTCCGGCCCACTCGTTTTGCAATGTACCGAGAAAGTTCACCATCTGTGCGATTGCCGATGTCAGGTGCTGTGGAGGCGCGGACTCAGTCTTGCCTGGAACGCCGTTGAATCCTTGCTCAAGCAACATACGCAAACTCCAACCGGCGCAGTAGCCAGAGAACATATCGAGATCGTGAATATGCACGTCACCGTTGCGATGTGCTTCTCCGGCTTCACGAGGCAATACGTGTGAGAGCCAGTAGTTTGCTGTGACTTTTCCTGCGCTGTTTAAAATAAGACCGCCCAAAGAGAAACCTTGGTTTGAGTTGGCAAAGACGCGCCAGTCGCTCTTTTCCAAGTATTCATCAATAGTCTTACCTACTTCTACAACCACGTCGCGTGTCTCACGTGATTCACGGCGTTTTTCTCTGTACAAAATGTATGCCTTTGCAATTTCTGCGTAGTCATAGCGGATCAAGATACGTTCTACAACGTCTTGCGTCTGCTCGACGGATGGAATCGCTCCGTTGTACTTTTCCTCAAGATCAAACATGACCTCTTTTGCAACCAAATCAGATAAACCTTCTTGAGTATTTCCAACAACCTCTGCAGCTTTTGCTATGGCGAGACGGATTTTTTCCGGCTCAAAATCGACGATGGCTCCGTTACGTTTTTGGATTTTGTAGATAGGCATATAAGGTACGGATGTCCTCCGTACCTTTACTAACACGCGAGTCGGGCAAAAGGTGTCAGAGCTCTCCGCGTAGTCTTTTACGCGCTCGAGAAAGTACCAATTTTATGGCGTTTTCCGATTTTCCCATACGCAAGGCAATCTCTGCCGATGTACGACCCTCGGCGTAGAATGCGCGTAGGATTTGTCGATCGACTTCTGTCAGAATATCCATGGCTCGCTCGAGGGCGTCACGATTTTCCAGATCCGTCATCAGAGAACCCGTACGCATCGGCGACAATTCACCGGCCCATTTGAGTTCTGTCGCGACACGACGATAGCGGTTCAGCAATTCATTGTGCGCTATACGTAATAAATAGGTCTTATACGAGGCGTTTCTCACTTGATACTTAGAAAGACCGTTCATCGCCTTTATAAACACGTCTTGGGCCAAATCTTCCGCTTCTGCGACATCGGAAAGACGTCTGCGTAAGTAGTTCACAATCGTTCCATAGTATCGCTCAAATAAAGAAGCGTACTGGCGCAGATCTTCTTGCGCCAAGATCACGGAACGATGGTCGATATTTCTCCCGGCAAAACGCTCGGTTATTGGATTGATCAGCGTGCGCTCAACGCAAGCGAGCACCGACTCATTGGGTAACACATTCATTTTTGAACCTGTCCAACGCTCAATCCATAAAGCCAAGGCTTGCGGATCGCGAGAAAGACGGGGCCATTCCTTTGCGAATTCCGCTTCATAAACGCTCCAAGCCATTTGGTTTGGTTGCATCGCAAAAAAATACTTTGCTTGGCCGTCCTGCATAATCGGCAGAACCGACAACAAAGACGGTAGAATGCTCCCGCTTTTTGTATGATTTGTAAGTCTCGCGGAGAATAGCTGTCGATCAATGGCGACGGTTTTCCAGAATTCCTGATAAAAGCCTTTCTCCATGCTTCCTCCCCACAACTCACCCGGTTTTGAGCCAATCGATTCTGCCACAGAAAAACCAGACCAATCCTCAACAGATTGGGAAACATAGGCAATACGCCCAGACGCATCTGTTAAGAGCACCAAGCCCTTTTCTGGGGGTTCCATTACGCTATGAAAGCAGGGGGGAAACGATCAGACAACTAGTCTTCTTTACGCACTTTTTTCATGTTTTCCAGACGGCGCTCTATTTTGCGGAGCCGGGTTTGAGCCTTTGAATGTTCCTCATCTTTATTCTCGCGCTCCGCAGAACGAACCTCTCTCAAGGCTTCTTTGCGAATCTCTTCTGGATCCTGCTTTTCTTCTATGCCTTTTTTTAGGATGGACTCAACTTTTTGCAACGTCGCACCTTCTGGACGCTCTTTTAATTCTGGATTTTTCTCTAATATGTTTACGATTTCTTTTTGTTTTCGTTCTAGATGTTTTTTGACCACGCGTTCTTTCCAGGCTGGGGTAATAGCGACTGTTTCTTCTGCCTGCTCAACAACTTGGCGAATTCCGTAGAGCGGATGGTCGGGCGTTACTTCATCGGAAGCGTAGGCGTATGTTGAAGTGCCGATGCCAAGAATAATCAGGACTAAACCAAAGGCGGTTGTGAGGCGCGCTGTGTAAAATGAATAATTTATTGCTTTTTGCTCTGAAAATCGTGTTCCTAATCGTGCAACAAAATCCTTCGACGGTTTCCCATGTCGACCGAGGCGTCTTAATTTGTATTCTAGGATTGGGTTCATATTAGCGTTCGGAGCTTGCTTACTGCACGACTTGCTTGGGTCTTTAATGTGCCTTGTGTTTTCCCAAATACTTCAGCCAGATCTACGTAGGACCAGCCTTCCAAGTGTTTCATACGAATTAAACGAGCGTCTTCCGGGTCAAGCTTTGCGAGCGCCTCCGCCAGGTGCCGCTCGTCGTCATGCAGAAGTTCTTCCTTACGAGCATCGGCGGAGACGATTGGTGATGCCTCGATTTCCTCGAGCGTCACATCGGCTTTGCGTTTTGCGTGATGGTTAATGACCGTGTTTCTTGCGATGGTATAGATCCAAGCCGAAACACCTTTCCTTTCATCGTAGCGATCAAATGCCTGGAACGCCTTGATAAAAATGTCCTGGACTAGATCTTCCGCCACCTCTTTTCGCGAACCTACGCGAAAGTAGACGAATTTATATATTCGTTGAACGTGAGCCTCGTAAAAGGCTAGGAAGTCATTTTTGCCAGCCATCTTAGGTCTACGGTCTTATATACAGGCGAGAAGGTCAAGTGTTACTTATATGCTCTTCCTACACCTCTAAATCCATGTCGTGAAATGTTTCACGCCCGATAACAAAAAGCAGTGGAATTGGAGCAATTAACCAAAAGGAACGGCCAACTTCACCAAGAAAGGCTTGATGAAAAAATGGTGAGAGGGTTTGGGTGGTTTCCGGCGGGAGAAGAAAGAGGGCAATGGAAACAAGAAGGCCGATTTGCGTGATACTGAAGAGCGCGGTTTCCCACCAGGCGCCGCGATCTTGTGCGAGGTTTTTTAGAAGATGACTACGCCACAATAATCCAAAAATAAGAAAGAAAATTCCGAGGAACCAGGCGAGTTGCAGCGCTGAACTTTTTCCTGCGTTTACGGCCTGTGAAAGACGCGCGAGGATTGGTGCGTTTGTGACGACGGCAAGTGAAAGATATGTCGCCAGTAACACGGTGACGGCACGATCACGACCAACGGCAAAGCCGTAGCCAAGTCCGGCAAAAAGCAAAACAACAAAAAGAACGATGTCCCAAGTGAAGGACACACCACTGATCACAAAAGCCGCGAATGGGGGCATGAGAGAATGATAACACGGGCCTAGAGGCCCGTGTTATTTAGCTGCTCGAGCAGCGTCTTTTGTTCTTTGGATAGCTTGCGCGGAACATCGGCGACGAGACGGACGATGTGGTTGCCGCGGGAGCTGGAACGACTATGCGGGACGCCTTTTCCGCGGATAGTGATGAGCGTGCCGTCTTGCGTTCCTTCTGCGACGCGGACGGATTCATCGCCGTCGATGGTTGGGACTTGGATCGTTCCGCCGAGGGCGAGTGTTGAGAACGGAATCGGCATCTCGGAGATGATATCGCTTCCTTCGCGTGTGAACTCTTTATGCGCTTGAACATTTACCCGGATAAATAGATCTCCAGGACGACCACCTCCAATTGGAGCTTCCCCTTCTCCGGCAACTTGGAGCATAGCGCCATTATCGACACCGGCGGGAATGTGGATTGAAATGGTTTGCTCACGCCGTTCTACGCCGTGACCATTACAGACTTTGCATTCTTTTTCTGGTTTCTTTCCTCGACCATGACAATCCTTACATTCGACGACCGTTTGCATCGTGCCAAACATGGTGCGCTGGGCTTGGTGGACTTGCCCTTGCCCTCCACAGGTTTTGCAGTCGCTTATCTTTGCTCCCGGCTCTGCGCCATCACCTTTACAGTGAGAACATTTTTGTTGGCGATAGAGCTTCAGTGTTTTATCGACCCCAAAAACGGATTCGCGGAATGAAAGCTCGACATCCATCTCGATATTTTTGCCTCGTGATTCACGACGACCACCACGGCCACCGCCAAAGCCGAACATCTCACCGAGAACGTCGTTCAAATCGCCAAAATCTTGACCACCAAAGTTGAAATCAAAACCACCTCCGCCAAAACCTCCCGGTCCGCCAGGTGCGCCTTGGCCGCCATTCTCAAATGCGGCGGAACCAAACTGATCATAGGTTTGGCGCTTTTGTTTATCGCCTAACACTTGATAGGCCTCGTTGATATCTTTGAATTTAGAAGCATCACCGCCTTTATCGGGGTGATGTTCATGCGCAAGACGACGAAACGCTTTCTTTAGCTCGTCTTCACTTGCGCTCTTGGAGACTCCTAGAATCTTGTAATAATCTTTTGCCATTTTATTTAATCCAAACCGAGTATCGACCAATTTTCTTTATACTTTTCCATCCAACCGTTTCCATATCTCTTCCGTAGCTCATCCGTCATATTTGATTTTGAATAATCTGGGCCTAGACGACGCATATCGTGATCGTTGCGCGCTTTACCACCTTTACCAGGCACACTTAACCATGCCTTATGTGTTTCTCTCAATATTTCAGCGACTGTTTTACTTGGAATAATGTAGACGTCGGGCGTTTGTGTTTGATCTTCTTTTAAATCTACAAAGCAATAGAACATACGTTCGCCTTCAAGAGATTCATGCTTTTTTTTCATCACCCAATCATCTCCCACGCCTAATGGACGCCGAGTTTTTACTTGTACAGCCGCTGCCTTTGTACCTTCAATATTCGTAACTATTATGTCTGAATTTGGGGCATTTGCCGGTGCTAAACCTGCTACATATTCTTTCTGAATCAAACGATAGAGCACATAGTGTTCGCCAGCAGGACCGGTAAAGGGCGTGGGCATAATGTAATTATTTCTTTGGTACTTCGTAACGCATCTTTTCGTATTCTGCCAAGGTTTTTTGGATGACTTCCGCTAATTCTTTTGCGGTGAAGTGGTTCAAGAAAATGCGCGAGACAAGTTGAGCTTGCTGTTGATCACCGACGCGGGTGTGGGCGAGGAAGTCGATGACGACATCGCGCTCTTGGCTTGTGACAGACACGATATTAGCATAATTGCCTTTCATGTCTTCCGGCATCGCGTTGACCTGCATGGGTTGGTTTTGATTTGGCATAAGGTTCATACCTCTTCCCGAGCGAAGCCGAGGGATCTTCGAAGGTCCCTCGACGTTGCTCGGGATGAGGGTGTTAGACATTAGGTTCTTCTGGTTTCTGCTCCTCAGCCTTTGGCTCTTCTGCGGCTGGCTCAGGTTCACCGGCTGGGGCTTCTGATTCTGGACGTGTTTGATAGAGGGCGGCGCCGACTTTTTGGGCTTCGGTGGCGAGTTCGTCGGCGGCTTTTTTGATGGCTTCAAGGTCTTCTCCGTCTTTGACGAGTTTAAGTGCTTCCATCTTTGCCTCGACGTTGGTTTTGTCTTCCGGTTTTACCTTTTCTCCATTCTCCTTGAGCATCTTTTCCGTGGTGTAGAGCATCGTGTCGGCCATGTTGCGCATCTCGATTCCTTCACGGCGCTTTTTGTCGGCCTCGGCGTTGACCTCGGCGTCCTTTTTCATGCGCTCGATTTCTTCTTTGGAGAGATTGGTCGATGCGGTGATGGTGATCATCTGTTCTTTGCCGGAGGCTTTGTCTTTTGCTTTCACGTTTAAGATACCGTTGGCATCGATATCAAAGGAAACTTCAATTTGTGGAACGCCACGAGGAGCTGGAGGAATACCGTGCAAGGTAAAGCGTCCGAGCGACTTGTTGTCGGCGGCCATTTCACGCTCTCCCTGAAGCACGTGAACCTCTACGGATGGCTGGCCATCGGCGGCGGTGGAGAAGGTTTGTGATTTTGAGGTTGGGATTGTGGTGTTGCGATCGATGACCTTAGTCATGACGCTACCAAGTGTCTCGATACCAAATGAAAGAGGCGTGACATCGAGGAGCAAAAGCTCGCCTTTGATATCGCCCTGCAAGTTACCAGCCTGAATGGCGGCGCCGATGGCGACGACCTCATCCGGGTTCACGGTTGCGTTTGGCTTTTTGCCGAAAAACTTTTCTACCGTGGCAATCACGAGCGGCATGCGTGTCATACCACCAACGAGAATCACTTCTTGAATATCTGAAGTTGAAAGCTTGGCGTCGGCGAGAGCTTTCTTACATGGCTCAAGAGATTTTTCGATGAGATCGCCGACAATCTGCTCGAGCTTGGCGCGCGAGAGTTTGAGAAGAAGATGCTTTGGACCGTTTGCGTCGCTTGTGATGAATGGCTGGTTGATTTCCGTTTCCATGGCGCTCGACAATTCGATCTTTGCTTTTTCTGCGGCGTCCTTGATGCGCTGAAGCGCGAGATTATCCTTGGACAAATCAACACCTTCCGCTTTTTTGAATTCATCGACAATCCAGCTGATGATGCGCTGGTCAAAGTCATCACCTCCGAGGTGCGTGTCACCATTTGTGGCGCGAACTTCAATCGTGTTTTGCGATGTCACGGCATCGTAAGCGACTTCAAGAACGGAAACGTCGAATGTTCCTCCGCCCAAGTCGTACACAACGATCTTTTCATCCTTCTTATTATCAAAACCGTAAGCCAAAGCGGCGGCCGTTGGTTCATTAATGACGCGGCGGACATTTAATCCGGCGATTTCACCGGCGGTCTTGGTAGCTTGGCGTTGAGCGTCGTCGAAGTAGGCAGGAACGGTGATGACGGCTTCTGTGATTTTTTCACCAGTCTTCGCTTCTGCATCGGCTTTGATCTTTTGGAGGATCATCGCAGAAATTTCTTCTGGGGAATATTCTTTTCCACCCATGACTACGCGAATCGCATCGCCGCTTGGGACGACCTTGTATGGCAACCACTTCAAATCACGCTTCACTTCCTCAT
>CAIXDN010000061.1 GCA_903918235.1 Candidatus Uhrbacteria bacterium | reverse complement strand
CAACCAACACAGACCCAATCATCGCGCCATCTTCCTGGAAAACGATCCAAGAAATTCAAACGCTTCTCATGCCACCAACACCCACCGATCCACTCATGCAAACTCTTACAAATACGGGAGCATAACAAAAAAACAACATCCAAAAACACCCTCTTGAGAGGGTGTTTTATTAATGCTAGGACGTCGTAATTTTCTCCAAAAACTCCCCTTCTTCCAAAACCGTAACCCCTAACTTCTCCGCTTTATCCAACTTTGATCCAGGACTATCGCCCGCAACCAAAAATGAAGTTTTCTTTGAAACTGACTCACTAATATCGCCACCCAGTGCGCGAATCTTGTCCTTTGCCTCATCACGAGACATGGATTCCAATGTCCCGGTTATCACCCAACTCGTGCCTGTAAATTTCCCATCTTTTCCAAGCGATTGCGGCAATGTCACCTGTACCAATTTCAACAAATCGTCCAACTGCCTCACATGAACCTCATCCTTCATCCAATCAATAATCGATAAAGCGACAACACCACCAACACCTTCAATCGCTTCCAGCTCCTGAATATCGGCATGACGGAATTTCTCAACAGACCCAAAAGCCTGTGCTAGATCACGCGCCGTCTGTTCACCAACATGTTTAATGCCAAGGCCATGAATAAATCGATGCAAAGCAATTTCACGATGTTCCTGAATTTCTTTATGTAACTTATTCGCCGAGACTTCCGCAAAACCTTCAAGCTGCAACAAGTCTCCTGGCTCAAGCTCAAAAATCTCTGCCGGTTCTGTCACAAAACCTTTTTGAATCAACTGCTCCACAATCTTCTCACCAAGACCGCGGATATCAAAAGCCGTCACGACATGAATAATCTTTGCCAACTGTTGAGCAAAGCAATTTCTATTTGTACAAACAACGGCAACTTCTCCAACCTTTCTCTCAACAGGTGAGCTACACATCGGACATTCCTTTGGCATGTGAAACGCCTTCTCTTTCCCCGTTCGTAATTGCGTCAAAACCTGAATAACCTTAGGGATAATATCTCCAGCCTTCTCAACAATCACTGTGTCACCAATCTTTAATCCAAGCCGCTCAATCTCATCCTCATTATGCAATGAAGCATGCGTCACCGTTGTGCCCTGCAACACAACCGCCTCAAGCAAAGCGACCGGCGTAAGCACGCCTGTTCTTCCAACCGATAATTCAATATCTTTCACAATCGTCGTACCTTGTTCCGCCGGAAACTTCCATGCGATAGCAGAACGTGGAGTTTTACCAACAATTCCCAATGTCTGCGCAAGCTGATCATGATTTACATTGACCACAATTCCATCAAGCCAATACGGAAGCTCATCACGCATCGCATAAATTTCCGTATGAAAACGCTCCACCTCATCAAGATTTGCACACAATCGATGCAATGAATTCTGCGGAACGCCAAGCAATGCGATCATCTCATGCGTCTGTTCATGCGTTTGCGTTCCATAATCTCCTACCATTGAATATCCAAAAAACGAAAGGCGTCGCTCGGCAACAACAGAAGCGTCCAATTGTCGAATCGTCCCCGCAGCCGTATTACGAGGATTCGCAAAAAGCTCCAAACCTTTTTCCGACTGACGCTCATTAATCCTTGCTAGTTGCGTTTTCGATAAATACGCCTCGCCACGAATCTCGATACGTCCTCGATGAGTAGAAAATACTTCACACACTCGTTGCTCATTTAACTGACCATGAAATCTCTTCAAAAACGATTCAATCTCCTTCTCCGATGGCTTGCGCAATGTCAACGGAATCGCCTCAATCGTCTTTAGATTCCGCGTAACATCTTCTCCAATTCTTCCATCACCTCGAGTCGCGCCTTGGACAAAAATACCCTCTTCGTAAACCAAAGACATCGCCAATCCATCCATCTTAATCTCGGCAAAAAAATCAAAAGAACCACGTGGTTCCAATTTTTTCAGACGCTCCAACCATTCATCAGCCTCTGTCCGCGAAAACGCATCTTCAATAGAAAGCATCCGTACCAAGTGATTCACCTTCGTAAACCCCTCAGCCGGCTTTCCAGCCACACGTTGAGTCGGAGAGTCAGCCGTAATCAAATCCGGATATTCTTGCTCAAGCTTATACAACTCATGTTTCAAAGAATCCAAAGCCGCCTCGCTAATCGAGAGATTGTCCAAAACATGCATCTCATAACGATAATGAGCGATTTCCTCGCGTAACTTCGCAATACGTTCTTTTGTATCAACCTTATTCATAGCCCCTATCTTATTCTAACCTCTCTTTTTTCGATAGATCGAGTGATCCCCGACACGTAAAAGCCATAGACTGCGCACCCAAATCGCTCCAGTTTTTCAATGGGACTACCTTACCTTGTTATATGTCAAACAACAAAAGAACTTTTCCCTATGTTATCCCAAATCCCCTCGCAAACCAACCAGAAATTTCCACACCCCAGAGCATCGCTCCAACCGTCCCAATCGCAAGAAAAGGCGCAAACGGGATACGTATTCCTCGCCGATAAACACCTGCCATATACAACGCACTTGCAATGAAACCGCCAACAACATAGGTGAGATACAACATAACACCAGTACCAGGCCAAGCAAGAAAAGCACCGATAGACGCTGCAAGCCATACATCGCCACGCCCCATCCATTTCCCACGAGAAACAAACACCTGCAACCAAATAAATCCAGTACCTACCATCATCCCAATCACAGATGAAACGACATTTCCAGAAATCAACTGATACAAAAAAACGATCACCGTCGCAACCACCATTGGCTCAACAGGCAATAATTTCTTGTTCCAATCGTACAATGCTAAACCAAAAAGATAGACAAGAAAAATCGTTGAAACAACAAAAAACAGCATTCTACTTTTCTACATCTTCCAAATCAATCCCAGACGCATGGGCAAAATAGACATTCGCCAAACCTAAATCTGTTTTTGTTTCTGTCTGAAATCGAATCGAATATCCATTGGCACCAGCATGATAGTGATAATATTCATTAACTTTTGGGCCCACAGGCACACGCTCCAGATACACAGGCGTCGCTGGATTCGTCGCAGCCACAAAACCACCAGCAGACAATTTTTGCGCATCAGAACCGACAGGACCCAAATCAATACCAGCGGACTGAGGATAAGTTGCCTTCTCCAACCAAAACTGGCTTAAGGCAGAACGAACAACACTCACATCAGAAAGACGTTGCGCATCTCGCAAACTTGCTCGAGCGCTATTTAGCGACAAAACAGCCAATGTTGCCAAAAGGCCAAACACCGCAAGAACGATCAACGCTTCCAACACCGTAAATCCTCGACGTAAAGTCATATAAAAATAAGTATACCACTAGCGAGACACGACTTCATCCTGCTCATCAAAATACCGAACCAAACGTCGAACAACATCCTCCGGATGATGCTGAGTCTTAATAAGATAGTCCGTACATCCAAGAGCAAAACAACGCTGAACATCTTCCCTCGATGAAAGTCGCGAAAGCATAAAAACCGGAATAGAAGAAGTTTCTGGCAATGCTTTTAACTCTTCCAATAATTCAAACCCGTCTTTCCTTGGCAAACCGATATCGGAAAGAATAGCATCAGGATGATCTGATTTAGCCCGTTTTAAACCATCATCACCGTTTCCTACTTTAATCACGGCAAATCCAGCAGACTCAAGCGTCTTGCCAAGAATATCCGCAAATACAAGATCATCCTCGATACTTAAAACAGTACGTTTCATATCTGGAATGTTTCCCACGCCGGACCCATCATCGTCAAGCGAGACCGCATCACACGCACGGATATTCCCGCATCTACAACAGATTGCCACCAATCCGTAGCACCAGGCCTTGCCATCAAAGCAACCGTTGCGCGACCAGCTAAAGCCGCATGCAACGCAAGTTCACGCCCATCCTCGCAATCCGCATCATACAAAACAGGCTTTTCACCATCCATCACGCGCCACTCGTCTACAGACTCCACCAAAGGAAATTTCACTAAAAAATGTCGAGAAACATAAGCATCCGGAGATACAACGACGAGCAATCCAAAAGGTTTTGATGTAAATCCATTTAAAACATCTGACCAATCCGCTGGATGCTTTTGCTCCCCCGCCGCACGCCTACGGATCAACTGCAACGCGGGTCCTGTACCAACAGGAATCACCTCAATATGCCAACCAAGCCGAGACCCGACACGTTGTGCACGCATCGCAAGCGCCGGCAATACAGCAGAAGGAATTCTCCTGTCACCACCATTATCAAATAAGACATCCGCCTCTCGATCTGTTGGGACGATACGGATCTGATGAGCGCCAGCAACATCCGCATCTCGTAAAATACGATGTAACAATCTTCCAGCGCTTTGCGATGGAGAAACAGAACCAAAAACCGGCAAAGGTAAACCAAGATCTCCCGCCTCCTTTGCACGCATAAGCCCAGTTCCAACAACCGCTTGCATCGGATGCAATCCATGACGATACAAAGACTCAGCAGCGAGTAAATCGCGCTGTGAGATAAGCCCGCAAGATCGAGCTCGAGTGAGCATCTGCTTCATGATCAAGAATCTAAATCACGCATCGCACAACCGATCGTTACGGCAAAACGCGGGCCCATTTCATCAAGCAATGGTCTCAAATCAGGCGGATACACAACGCGAGCCCAAGGATTTCCCAGATAAGAGTTCACATTCATCTGTTGGGTCAAAAACTCTGGAAAACGAGGCAAGAGCGCAGAACCTCCAGTCAAAATAATCTTCTCGATACGCTTTCCAGGGACAATGGATTGTTGTTGATACAAGGTAAAAGAATATTTAATCTCATCAAGAATCGGCTTTACAAGCACCGTCAAAATCGGAGAAAGATCACCCGTCGGAGCAAAAGCCTGCATTGACTTAATATCACGCTTCATACTCTCTGCTTGATCCATCGGAATACCAAGCGTCTTAGCGATGGTCTGCGTGATCGCCGTTCCACCAGTCGCAATCGATCGTGTGATAAAAGGCATACCTCCCTCTACAACCATAATATTCGTGCGTAATGCACCGACATCAACAATCATAATCGTTGACCGATCTTTTCCAATCAATGCACGAATAACCGCAAAAGCCTCTGTCTCAAGAGAAATCAGTTCCAGACCCGCAAGTTTAAAAATCTCGACATATTTTGTAACCAATGTCTTAGGAGCGGCCGTTACCAAAACACGCGTCGATGGTTTTCCACCATCTTTCCCTTTCTCTGTTTTATCAATCACCTTTGTATCAAGAGAAACTTCTTCCAATGGCAATGGGATAAGCTTCTTCGCCTGCAACAACACCGCTTCTTTTAATTCCTTTTCATTTGTCGTAGGAACAGAAAGAATCGAGGAAAATACAGAGGAAATCGGAAGTGCCGCAACAGCTTTCTTTGCCGTCGCTTTGCTCTTGACCACCATCTTTTTCAATAAATCAGCCGCATTTGGAATATCATTCAAAAGCGACTTTTCCAGATTATCAGAAGGAACATTTGCATACGCATAAGTCACAAGACGCGCACGCCCCTTCTCATTCTTGAGTTCAACGAGTTTCATTCCCGCAAACCCAATATCGACACCTAAATAACTGGTAGATGCCGGCCCAGAAGAAAAAAGACCCATAGTTACCCGTAGTATATCACGCTTTGCGGTCCATTGCCTGGTTGGCTAAATCATCAGCCGCTGCGTTCTGCTCACGTCGCACATGACGATATGTCACCTTGCCAATCGCTTGCGCCAAACCAAGCATTTCCTCATACAGAGGACGTAAATTTGGATGCTTCACCTTATAAATACGATTCGCTTGCTTAATCATCAACTCACTATCCGCCACCACCTCCGCCGAAGTCGCCCCCAACTCCTTTGCCGCCCTCAACCCAAACAACACCGCACGATACTCCGCAATATTATTCGTCGCCGTTCCAATGTATTTAGAAACCTCCCTCAACACCTTTCCGTGCCCATCCTCAACCACAGCCCCACACCCGGAAGGCCCCGGATTCCCACGTGAACCTCCATCGGTTCGGATTATGACATGCATGAGCGACACTATATGCCATCCGTATAAAAGAATGAAGCACCAACGTAAAAGCCCCGCTCATCCTTTCGGAGAGCGGGGCCTGAACAGAAAAGTCTAAGAGCTACTTGCGGACGAGAAGCAGGCGAACATCGCAGTCCACCAGGTAACCGAACCAGCCGTCGCGCAGAACGCGTTTGCCATTAATCATACGCAGCACCGTCACGCACCGGTCTTCGTCACCCCTGAGAACGGAAGGGAGATGACCGAGAAGTGTGAACGAGCCGAGTGCGTAGATCGGGTTCTTGCGCTGGAGCTCCGGCTGAGCGTCTGCGAACTCGACGGCTTCAGTCTCGATCGCAAAACGGAAGCCTTTGGCGCCGAAGTAAACCGCGAGATCATCCCGACTATTGCTGATGCGTTTGTTGAGAAACTGCCCCGGCATCTCAGCGACAATGAAGTCGCGCTCACCCGGGGTTTGGTCGATCACAGCGCAGGAACTATGACGCTCCCACTTGCGACCGTCGAAAAGTACGCAGACGCTGTCCTTGCCGGAAAACTTCGGCTCGAGTGCCGCGATCCCCGAGAGCGGGGCGTAGGTGACGTGGAGGCGGTACGAGTCAAACTTCGTGACCTTAACCCGCTTCTCGATCAACGCCTGCACGAACGCACGGTCGTAGACCCCCTCCTCACACATACTCGTGAACTGAGAAATCTGTCCGAGAGTCGCTTTCTGCGCCATCTAGCTATCCTCCATGTCCCACTCGGTATTACCTGTAACGAACCCAAATCATTCGGGCTACGCGACAAGCTACCTAAAGGCCATTTCCTTGTTTACAAACTCAACAAATCAAAGAGCAACGACAAACAAAAATATCATATTTTATGATATTTGTCAATGCTTTGGCTAAAGCATAGCCTTTTCAATCTGTCTCTTTGTATTTTGGCTAATATCCACTCTCAAATCCGCCATTTTATCATCCAGATACTCCTTGGTAACCATATTGGAGCGTAAACGAATCTGTTCTCGTTCAATACCAATGAAACGCTTATCGGTCTGATCGGCTAAATCATGAATTGCTTCCATCGTTTCCATGTGTACCCCATCAATCTTCTCTTCCAGTTTAGAAAATTTAGTGTCTATACTAGAAAACCGCGTATCCACCTTCTCATCTAAATTAACAAACTTTTCATTAAGACGCTGTAATTCTTCTTTAATAGAAATATCCGAAGCAGTCAGCTTCTTTAGCTCATTCCTAACAGAAACATCAGAAGCAGCTAACTTCTTCAATTCCTTCAAAATTTCTTGGTTTGAAACATCATTCGGCGAGGTTTTCATAATCATATGATATACTCCGTTGTCTCAACTTGTCATAATTGTCAAGACGTAGGCAGTGGATAACTCACTCGAAAATCAATCAATCGACACTCCGCCGTCCTTCTTCCATTCCATTCGTTTATAGAAAGATTGTACACGAGAT
Source organism: Candidatus Uhrbacteria bacterium (assembly GCA_903918235.1). GTDB lineage: Bacteria > Patescibacteriota > Patescibacteriia > 2-12-FULL-60-25 > 2-12-FULL-60-25 > CAIXDN01. The sequence goes on along the minus strand of CAIXDN010000061.1, from coordinate 18,080 downwards.
CAATTTCACTTCCCACGGCAGTTTCAACAACACGACTCCCCATCTTAAAACCCACAACTTTGACCGATCGTCCGCTTCCATCCGTGACCTGCATGCGCAAATGATTCCCCGTTGACCCCATCGTATCAGCGGACAAAATTTTACATCGCTTGGTAAGAAAAACTGGTACCGGATTTCCCATGCCATGAGGTTCAAGCTTCTTCACGGCTTCTGCAACACCCATAGAAACATTCGCTAATTCCAACTCAAGATCAATCGATAATAATGGAATAAGCTCTTCATCGGTAATACAGGCAGAATGCGCGATCAACCGATCCTGAAACTCTCGCAAACGCTCGCCATCAGACAAGGAAAATCCACAAGCCTGTAAATGCCCTCCGCTTCTCGTCAAAATCCCCTCACCGGCCGATTTCACCGCATCGGTAATATTGTAAGTCGATATCGATCTACCGGAACCAATCCAATGATCGCCATGCTTCCCGATCGCAATCACCGGTCGACTAAACCGCTCCACAAATCGCCCAGCAACAAGTCCAACCAAACTCGGCGACCATTCTTCTTTCCATAACACAATAATCTTTTCCGAAGTTTCAAGAATCCCCTCCGCTTCTTCCATCATGAGCTTTGTCGCATTCTGTCGCGCCTTATTCAATTCCTCAAGTTCTCGCGCAATCAAACGCGCTTCATCCATCGATTCTGACAAAAGCAAGCGCAACGCAACCGTTGCATAATCCATCCGACCCGCCGCATTAATGCGCGGACCAATCATAAACCCTACCGTCTCAGCCGTAATCTGCCCAAGCTCAACTCCGGCAACTTCAAACAAAGCAAGAAATCCTGGTCGCTTTGTCTTATTCAAAACCGTTAATCCAAAGGTCTCAAGCAGACGGTTCTCCCCAACCAATGGCACCATATCCGTCACCGTTGCAATAGAGACAAAATCCAACAACCACTTTTCCGAACCTTCCGGAATATCCAAACCACGTTCTCGAGCACGGATCAACAACGCACAAGCAAACTTAAACGCAACACCAACCGCAGCCAAATGTTTAAACGGATACGACTCTCCCGGCAAACTTGGATGAATCAACATGCCATCGGGAAGAGTCTCTCCAAATTGATGATGATCAACCACAATCGTATCAATCCCATCAGCCTTGGCGAGTGCCACTTCATCAACGCATGAAATACCACAATCAACCGTAATAATAAGATTCGTTCCTCGTTCTTTCAATACAGAAACAGTTTCAGCATGCAAACCATATCCTTCCTTATCACGATGCGGAATATAATAATCGACAACTGCGGCACTCTCCATCTTACGTATAAACGTATGCAAAACGCTAATCACCAATGCTGATCCCGTAACACCATCCGCATCATAATCACCATGAACCGTAACACGCTCACCTTTTTCCAACGCATCAAAGACACGAGCAACCGCTCCTTCCATTTGTCGGAATTGCAACGCGTCATGAAGATGATCATTCCACGATGGAGAGAGAAACGCTTTCGCCTCTTCCAACGCACGAATACCGCGGTTCCATAACAACTGAGCAACAACAGGTTGCCCAACGATCTGACGATAGTCAGAAGGGCAAAGATCTGCGAGTTGCCAACGTTTTTCCATAAGTCCTCATTCTGACAATCGCGCACAACCCAAGGAAGATAAAAAAGCAAGACCCCCACCCGTAGATCACGAGCAGAGGTCTCCGTTCAGCTATCGACCGCCTCTTCTTCATCAAGAAAACGACAATCCGCATTTGCCATCTCATCAAGCTCCGACTTAGACAATACCCCATCAAACTTACACGGCTTCCACCAAACAGGATGCCGCACAAGCTGCCGAGGCGCACGTTCGACTCGCTTTTGATTCATGAGAACCTCCTAGGAACCGAGAAAAGGACCAATCAAAAACAAGATCGTTGCAAAGATCATAAATCCTGCAAAGACCTTCATTATTTTTTGTTGTAGGTTTTTTGATTTCATAAGATTATCCTCTTCGCAATACCTTGATAAACGCATCCGGAGGAATCTCAACGGTACCTTTTCCATGAGCCAACATGCGCTTCTTTCCCTTCTTCTGTTTATCCAACAACTTGTTTTTACGCGAAACGTCGCCACCAGACAAGGTCCCGGTCACATCCTTGCGGAAGGCAGAGATCTTCTCTGATGCGATAATTTTCGCACCTACCGACGCTTGTAACTTGATCACGAATTGCTGACGAGGCAATTCATCTTTCAATGTTTCCACAATTTCTTTTCCACGACGATGCGCTTCCGTCGTATGAAGCAATGTCGCCAAAGCCTCTACCGGCTCCTCCGCAACCATAATCGTCAATTTTACAATATCGGATTCACGAAAATCCATAAAGTCATAACTTAAAGAAGCATAACCTGCCGTCACACCTTTTAATTTATCATAAAAATCCACAATCACCGACGCAAGCGGCATCTCATAATGCAAAAGAACACGCGTAACATCTAGATATTCTGTATTCTTATAAATTCCGCGACGATCCTGAACCAAAGCCATGACATTACCCAAATATTCTTTTGGAGAAAGAATATCGACGCGAGCCCAAGGTTCACGCGTCAAACGAATACGAGAAGGATCCGGAAATCCACTTGGCGACTTAACAGAAACTTCCGTCCCATCGGTCAAAATCACTTCATACCCTACCGATGGCGTCGTGATAACGACATCCATATTAAATTCTCGACTCAATCGTTCTTGAACGATTTCCAGGTGCAACATTCCAAGCAATCCAACACGAAAACCAAAACCCAAAGCCATGGAATGCTCAGGCTCAAAGGTGAGTGCCGCGTCATTTAATTTCAATTTCAAAATCGCATCACGCATATTTTCATATTCATTCCCTTCCTGCGGAAAGACACCGGCATACACCATTGGACGCGCTTCTTTATAACCAGGAAGAGCCTCTGTGACATCAGCCTGCGCCGCTCCAACAACCGTATCTCCAACACGAACAGCACCAATATCTTTCAAGCCCGTAACCAAATATCCAATATCACCAGCCTCCATGTGCCCGCTAGAAAAATGATGCGGATTCATGAAACCGATTTCAAGCGCCGTCCCTATCGCCTGGCTCGCCTTAAAAGCAACACCGCTATTCTTTTGCAGCGATCCATCAATACAACGGATATACGCAACCACGCCCTGATAATCATCGTACTTAGAATCAAAAATCATCGCCCGAAATGGCTTCTCTCGAGAACCTTGTGGCGGAGGAACATCCTTCACGATACGTTCAAGAATCTCTGGAACACCAATCCCTGTCTTACCAGACGCGCTCAAAATCTCCTCACGCTTACACCCAATCAACTGCATCAATTCCGATGCACGTCTTTCCACATCCGAGTTTGGCAAATCAACCTTATTCAATACCGGAATAATCATCAGATTCTGCTCAATAGCTAAATACAAGTTCGCAATAGTCTGTGCCTGAACACCTTGCGTAGAGTCAACAAGCAAAACGGCGCCTTCAACAGCCGCAAGAGAACGTGACACTTCATAGTTAAAATCCACGTGACCAGGCGTATCAATCAAGTTCAATTCATAGTCTGTTCCATCTTTAGCCTTATACGCCATACGCGCCGGCTGAAGCTTAATCGTGATACCGCGCTCACGCTCTAAATCCATTGTATCCAAAAGTTGCTCCTTCATTTTGCGCTTCTCAACGGTCCCCGTGACCTCAAGCAAACGATCAGCAAGTGTCGACTTGCCGTGATCAATATGAGCAATGATGCAAAAATTGCGTATTCGAGATTGTTCCATCGGACGTAAATCTAGCGGAAAATCGAACGCCCGTCCAGATGCCTACATTTAATGAGTATTAGCCATTCCACTCGCCTCTTCCGCACCCTCGGTAACAGTCGCTTTTTTAAAAAGTCGTTTCTCTGCCGCCATACGAAACTCAATAAGTTCAGGAGACCGAACGAGCCAAGCCGTAAAGAAAAAAGCAACACCACCAGCGCAAAGCGAGCTAATAGTCTGTAAAGCAACTTGCCATGTTTCCTGCAGATCAAAAACAGTTCCAAGCCACTGACGCACAGGAAATGCCGCACTGCATAAAGCCACCGTCGCGATCGCCGTCTTATACGTCGAGACAAAAGATTCACCCTTTCCTAATGAACCAAACAAACGACGAAGAAACAATCCAAGAAGCAAGCACTGAACAACAGCCGCAAAAGAAAAGGCCATTGCCAAACCTGCCACACCAAACGGTTCACGCAACGCAAACGCAAGACCAATCGTTAAAATCTCTCCAACCACACTCACCCAAAACGGAGTCCAAGTGTTATGCAGCGCATAAAAAGCACGTGCAAGCAACGGAATAAGCGATTGCGCAAGCAGAGAAAACGCAAACCAACCAAGCGCATCAGCCGTACGAATCGTATCGCTCCAATTAAAACGCCCATCACCAAGAGCAAGTCGGACAATCTGAGCACGCAATAATATAAAAATAGCCGTAGCGGGAATAATCAAAAAAATAATTTTACGCGCGGCTGCAGAAAGCGCTTTGCGATACCCATCTGAATCATTTTGCGCATGCGCTCTTGCTAAAACCGGGAATGCAGCAATCGCAAAAGAAATACCGACAAGGCCAACGGGAAACATCTGTAAATTATTTGCAAGATTAAAAACCGAAACAGCTCCCGGTTCAATCGTTGTTGCAAGTGCCAAAAGAAAAATGAGATTCACTTGAGAAATTCCCAACGCCGCTGTACGCGGACCCATTAACCCAAGAATCCTTCGGACTCCCGGTGCAGAAAAAGAAGGTCGCGGTAACTTCCCAAGAGGAAATGCCGACAAGGCAGATGCCTGAACCAAAAAATGAAGCAAAGCCCCCACAACAACGCCATAAGCAGCTCCCACGACACCAAAAGCTGGTGCAAACAACCACGTTCCTAGAATAATACCCAAATTATAAAAAACTGGTGCTAATGCAAAACCAATATATCGCTTTAAAGATTGCATCACGCCACCAATCACTGCAGAAAGCCCAAGTAGTAAAGGCGAAATCGCCATGATACGCGTAAGCTCAATCGTCTTTGCAAGAGTAGGCGCATCAAAACCAGGCACAATAATCGGTAAAAGCGCTGGCGCAAAGATCGCGACGCAAGCGCTCGCTACCACAAGACACGCACCAACCGTCGTCAGAACCTGACCAGCTAATTTTGCGGCGGCTTCTTTCCCTTGCTTCTCAAGATATTCCGTAAAGATAGGAATAAAGCCTGCGGATATCGCGCCCAAAATGAACAAATTATAAACCGTATCCGGTAAACGGAATGCAGCATAATACGCATCTAGCGATGCTCCTGCTCCAAATGTTCCAGCCAACGCACGATCACGAAACAGTCCAAGAAGACGAGAAGCAAGAGAAGACGCACCAACAATAAAAGCAGCTGTCGTCAGTCCATCCGTCTCCCCATTCCACATCCGCTTAAACCAGGTGATCATGTTATTTCTTGCGCTCCTCACCGCCCATCACATACTCATATGGCATATGACGAAACGGCCCCTTCATAATCATGTAGAGGTCAGCATACAAATATTTTGCTGCAATCCTCCATCGACCATCGCGCTCAAGACGCCGTACAGAAACGAGTAATGGCTGTGATGTAAGTTGACGAAACTGAAATCCTTTTTTATGGGCACGCTGTACATACTCACAGTCTTCCGCAAAAACAACTTGCTCGTCAAAACCTCCAATAGCTTCATGCATGGAACGTTTTGCAAGAATACATGCACCCGATGCATGTGGCATGACATTCTCTGTCACACGAACATAACGATTATAAACACCATGACCAATGCGATCCGTACGCAGCTCAGACATAGGCTTCAAAACACACGTAGCAACATCAGCCTGACAAGATTCAAACTCTGCAACAACGTCTTGAAGAAAATGCACATTTGGCAAAAGAACGTCAGCGTCTAAAAAAAACAATAACTCCCCCGTCGCTTGTTTTGCGCCAAGATTGCGACCAGGCCCAGGCATACCTCCATCAATAACACGTGCGCCCATAGAAGCAGCGATCTCACGCGTCCGATCGGTAGAAAATGCATCTGCTAATACAATCTCAAAATGTCGATACGTTTGCTTTGCAAGCGCTTCGAGTAAACGAGGTAAAAGCACCTCTTCATTCTTCGTTGGGATAACGATAGAAACTTTCATAAGATATAGTAACTATAGCAAAAAAAGTCACTTTTGTCGAGCCCGAGCTAAAATCTCGCATTCAAAACAGCCCAAGCAGCAATCCCAGCAGCCACGGCCACATTCAGCGATTCTTTGATTCCATGTTGCGTAATCTTGATCACCCCATCGCATTTCTCAATAAGCGAAGGCGGAATACCTGTTCTTTCAGATCCAAGCAAAATTGCCAGACGATCCGGTGGAGCAAATTTGGCTAAATCTACAGCAGAATCAGTAAGCTCAAGTGCAAAAACAGGTAAATCCTGTTCTCGAAGCTTTTTAAAAACATCGGAGATATCTTTCACGGCTTCATAAGGCACCGATAATTCCGCTCCCAACGCTACCTTAGAAATCCTGGTATCTGGCGGTGAAGCCGTGTATCCAGCCAACCAAAGCTTTGTAACCCCCAAAGAATCACAAGACCGAAATAATGCCCCGACATTTTCTAAAGAGCGAATGTCATGTGCGATAAGATGTAATTCACGTTTCATGATTGACAAAATGACGGAAAACTGCTAGAAAAGCAAGTCCTTCTCGATAATTTCATCGAATCGGACTAGGAGTGTTCATGGAACAAACCCCTCGACAAATATTTGATGATGACCCAACCAACGCATCAGAAGAATTAAGCGATACTATCATAGCATTTCAGTGCGGTCTTCAAGGCTTAGACTTTCTAGGCATCTGGACCGCGAGCGCATTTCTCGCCTACACTCGAGGCCGCTCGGCGAGGAGCGGCTATCCAATCATCGATGAACCAAATACTCCAGAGTTCACGAATCTCACAATCGACCAAACATAACACTCCTGTAAAGCCGACGATACATTTCGTCGGCTTTTACATAACCTATTTAGTGAAGCTATTCCATTGACAACAAACAAACTATTTCATAAACTGGAATACCGGAAAGATGGATTTGCATCTCCGGTACTACGTAGAAACGAGGAGAAACACGATGATCAATGATCCGTGTAGATATTGCGCAGTCCCCTATGGCCACAAACTCTTTTGCCCAGAGATTATCTCGGCTAAAAAGGGTCAGCAGCAAGCCATCACCGACTGGGAACGCGGAAGGCAAGAAGCATCAGACAATGTGAAGGCCAGCCCAGAGGACAAGGCAAACGGGACCTACAATCTTGGTCGCTACAACTACGAGCTCGCAGTCCGGGGGCTTCTCCCCAGGCAACGCGAACGCATGCTCCGCGTACCAACCAAGTCCGAACCGCCCATCATTTCGTCCTGATTCCTAAGCGCTCCTTATTCTGCCCTGAACGGCTGACTCTTCTCGAGTCAGCCGTTTTATGTTTCTATGCGTCCATGAAATTTGGCGATATCCTCCACGGCACCGTTTCCGACCTCGACGACAAGGGTCGTGGCCTTATTGATAGCAAAATCGCCATTCCTTTTACCGCACCCGGCGATGAAATCGAAGCCACTTTTGTAAAACGTGACAAAGGCCTAAAAATCTCAAAACTCACAAAGGTCAACAAACCTTCACAAGACCGCGTAGAAACACCCTGTCCGCACGCGGGAACCTGTGGCGGATGTCTCTGGCAACAGATGGCCTACGATGCTCAACTCAACACCAAGCTTCACATGATCAATCGCGCCTTTGAAGCTGCAGGTCATGAGGAACGTGTAAAAAACGTTGAACCTGCAACCGACACGTTCTACTATCGCAATCGCATGGACTATGTTTTTGGATGGAAAGGTGAACTTGGCTTAAAAGAATATGGTCAATGGAATCGCTACCTCAATATCACAACATGCATGTTGCTCGACAAAGAAACGCCGACCATTTTACAAATCATTCGCGATCTCGTCATTGAATTCAAACGGGAACCTTGGGATGCAAAAAAATACACGGGTGATGTACGCTATACCGTCATCCGCCTTGGGAAAAATACAAATGAGCGCATGCTTATTTTACTCGTACACGATTTTACGCGCATCACAGAAGAAATGCGCAAAGAAATCGTGAAACGTCTCTCCCCGCTCTGCACAACCATCTACCTTGGCGAAAACCCAGAAATCACGGATGTCTCCTACGCAAAATCATTTATTCTTCTGCACGGTAACGAATTTCTCACAGAAGAAACAAATGGAATCCGATATACCATCCATCCAAACTCTTTTTTCCAAACCAACACGGCCATGGCCGCAAAATTGCAAACCACCGTTCTCAATCTCATTCCATCAACAGGCAAACTCCTCGACCTCTATTGCGGACTCGGATTCTTTGGTATCGCTGCAGCAAAACGTGGCAATGAAGTCTATGGCCATGAACTCGATGCCCCAGCCATCGAACTCGCAAAAGTAAACGCGGAAGCCAACGGCGTCGCCAACAAAACCCGCTGGGGCGCTGGTCCTGTAGAAGCCTTGGATTGGTCCTCAGAAAAACCTGATGCCGTCATCATCGATCCTCCACGTGCCGGACTTCATCCAAAAGCCCTAGAAGCGCTTTTGAAAAACAAACCACCAAAAATTGTATATATTTCTTGCAATTATCATCGCCTCACCGATGAGCTAAAAAAACTCAAAACAATCTATCGTATTGAATCCCTTCATGCGCTCGATCTTTTCCCACACACACCTCACGTAGAAGTCGTCGCAACACTGACGCTCGTATAAACCCTCTACGCAGTGAACTATCTTCAATTCATGCTACGATATATCTATGGAAAATAATCCCTTTTCGAATTCCAACAACTCCTCTGAAACCGGTGGATTTCAAGGATGGAAAACGATATTTACAAACACGTTCACAATAAAGGCAAAACGAAAGCCAACCCAAAAAGAAATGGATGAGGCTTGGAAAAAGGAGCTTGAACTACGGATACAAAACGCAGACAAAGCCCTAAAAGACCGTCAAACAAATCCACGTACAAGTGCCCCTCCGCAAGAACCAAAACAACGACAAAACGCGCCCGATACTTCAAATCCTGCTCCAACAGAAGGCGGATATCCAGCTTGGAAAAAATGGTATGAATCAACGCATCCCGATCGATCAAATATCGATAGCGATTGGACAATAGAACTAAACAATCGAAGGAACAGAGTTCCGCGCCAAGAGACAAAAACCCAGGAAAAAATTCACGCCCCCGGAACAGCAGAAGCGCTACTAGTTGAAGCGAGCGATGAAATGATTAGCCTTTTGACATCTGATAAAAGCCGTGATGTAAAAGTAAACGAACTTCTTAAATTATTCCTACGCATTCACCCAGACAAGCACAGTAATGAAAGCAATGATATACAACAGCTTTTTCTTGAACTAACCCAAATAGCAACCGAACTTCTCGAACACTATAAAAAGCCATCAAGCGAGGATAAAGCGCTCAAGCGAATGAATGCAATTCCCGGAAGACTGAAGACGTTTAAAATGAATGTATCATAAATTATGAAATCTGGTTTCGTTGTTCTCGCCGGCCGATCAAACGTTGGAAAATCATCGCTCCTCAATGCCCTCGTCGGCAGCAAGGTAGCGATCGTGACACCAAAACCACAAACCACGCGCCGTCCGGTACGAGGCATCTTGCATGATCCTCGAGGCCAAATTGTTTTTGTGGATACTCCAGGCGTCTTCCTTGGAAAAAAGGACGAGCTCTCAAAAAAACTCAATGCATCTGTTCGTGAGCAATTAGAAGGGATCGATGCCGTCGTTTATGTCACCGATCCGACACGCGAACCAGGAGCAGAAGAAGAAAATATCCAGAAAATCCTCCGCAAGCTTCCAACACCAATTATTCTAGCAATCAACAAAATGGACCTCGCACCAGAAAAGCGCCCACACACGGATGCGATGCGCAGGATCGACGTTGCTCAAACAGAAATCATCGAAATCTCAGCAAAACGTCGCTCTGATTTAAACCGTCTCGTCGATTCGATCTTTGCGATCCTTCCAGAAGGAGAGCCCTTCTACCCAGATCTCCAAATCACCGACATGGCACACAAGGAATGGCTTGAAGAACTAATCCGTGAAAAAGTCTTCATGCGCCTCGAGCAAGAGCTCCCTTACTCCGTTCACATCGAGGTGATCGAAATCGGCGATCGTCCCAACGGAAGCAAATTCGTCTCCGCAATCGTCTGGACAACGGAAGATCGATACAAGGGAATGATTATCGGCGCAAAAGCACAAATGCTCAAACAGATTGGTACCGATGTAAGACGTGAACTAGAAGATATCAGCGGAATGAAAGCGTATCTCGAACTCAACGTAAAAGTGGACCCTAAATGGCCACAACGATTCACCGTATGAATGAAAAACCGCCCTTTTATCATAGCGAACAAGACCGCCGCGACGCGACGATCGCTACAGAACGACGCCGAAAAGAAATGCAAGAAACATATGAAAATACCCTTGCGAAAAACCCGGGACATATCCTGGGTCTGAAAGATGTCATGGCGCACTTTTCTAAACCTTATCCAGAAACATTTGAGCCACATCTCAGCAAAAAAGTTCCAACACAAAAAAAACGTGAGGAACTTTTCAAAAAATTTTTTCAATATAATATCTGGGACGTAGAGCCAACATTGCTTGATGAGCTTTCTGCTGCACACGAATCACAAAACAGAGATCGGATCGACAATACTCGACAAATGATTCGTGCTGCGAGTTGGATGACACATAAACGCACGGACGCAAAAGTCGCTGTAGAAACGGCAAGAGAAAAAGCAAACCTCATCTTGCGTGAACATGAGATCTATCATGCCATGCTTACAGAAGAAGGTTTTGAAAAAGAATCGCGTTCCGTCGATTCCGATCTTATCGGCATCAAGCAAGTCATCGAAGATTTGGAGTCCTTCCGATCCATCGGGAAAGATACAGAGCATTCACTTCGTTATGTAGAAAGCGCCATCGAACATGACTGGGATACATTTTTACAAACCATACAAGAAGAAAAATCAGATTGGCCAGAGAACCCAGGAATAGAACTCACTGGTAAAACCGCTGACCTCGCAGACCGTATCGAGGCCTGGCGCATCATTCGCGACCAGCTCTACTTCCAGCGCTACAATGAAAATCTAAGTAAAATCGGTCAACTGCACAGCGAACAAAAGAATCCATTCGCTTAATGCTTAAGCTGAATGTTGGAAATCTCATAGCCATAGAGCTTATCCAATAAAGCAACATTACCGCCAAGAGCGTCACTCGCCGATGAAGCGAATGGATTCATCGTGACTTTCAAAATCAATGGGTTTTGTGGACTATTCAACACGATAACTTCCCCAAACCAATTTTTTGCTTTAATCGCAGAAACAGTAACCGTCTGACCATTCACCTGAAGTGGATATTCAATAAAATCCGGTTCTGCCTCAAGCAGTGTTAGATCCTTAAATTTTCCGTCTTCATTGGCTTGTTTGCGTAATCGATCAAGCGCCGTCTTAAGATCCGCAACATTCTTCGCTGCCTGATTCGCTTCAGAATCAAAGATCCCTAAATTTAAAATCGTGTGTCGTGTACGCACCAATTCCATAAACGCATCTTCTGAAAGCCAAATGCCGCTCTTCTCATTCATCAGATCATTTAAACCCAGCGTCCAGTAAGCCGGTAAATAGGCACTGTGAGGTGTTTTGAGCGAAACATCCATAACTGTACCACTCACCGTCGCATTTTCCATCTGAGGCACCGGAGGAACAAAAACATTATCACCGATTGCACGAGGATTTGCAGCGATATCGCTTTCATATTTTTTCCGTGCCGCAATAGAGGCATCCGTTTCTTTCTGCGTTGTGACATTCCAAGAAAAATTCGCAAAATTCGATGGAGCGAAACGCGTAACGGTTACCATGCGTACGCCGTCCTTCTTACCAAGCAGATCTGGTAAAAAAGCCCCAAAACCAAAAACTGTCTGTCGGACTTCAAACGTGTCCCCCGGAAGAAATTGAATAGCCTGAGCCGCTTCAATAGGCGTCCCGTCTAAAGAAACAGTCGATGTTGATGTTGAAGCAAAACGTTCAACAAGGGGCAAGGAACGCCAATCACATCCCGCTCCCAAAAGAGAGAAGACAAGCAAACCAACAAAAATTCGATACGAGCGCATAATCGGACACTATCTTTTCTTGAAAACAGCATAACGTCAATCACGATGACAAGATACACGCATTCCCCTATACTACGAGCTACTATGGCAAAAAATTTCGGCATCGGTAATAAAGCACCAGTATTCACGCTAAAAGACCAAAATGGACAAATAATATCACTCGAAGAAGCTCTATCCACAGGCCCTGTCGCCCTCTTTTTCTATCCAGGCGATCAAACACCAGGCTGTACCATTCAGCTCTGCGCTATTCGCGACGATTGGAATGATTTTATCAAAGCAGGAATCCACGTCTACGGAATAAATCCCGCCGACGCAAAATCACACACAGCGTTCATAAAAAAACACGACTTCCCCTTTCCGCTCCTTATTGATGAAAATCGAAAAGTCACAAAAGCCTATGACGCAGAACAAGACCTATTTATTACAAAAATCGTCAAACGCACTGTCGTCGGCATCGCAAAAGACGGACACATCATCTATTACCGTCAAGGCATGCCAAAAAATACGGAGATAATAAAAGCGTTTAAATAAAACGCTGTTACGCCGCTACCTTTACAGCTTTTCCTACTTTTGCTGCCAAAGCCTCCTCAATGGCCGACTTATTCCAACCAACAATAATTTGACCATTCACTTCTATAACAGGAACGCCCATTTGTCCGGACTTCTTTACCATTTCTTGAGCCAGATCCGAATGAGCAGCAACATCAATATCCTCAAAGGCAATATTCTTTTCTTTTAGATAATCCTTCGCCAATTTGCAATATGGACACGTAGGAGTTGAGTATACTTTTACAGTCATATATTTATTTTGATTTCAGTATACCACGCCATTAAAGCCCCTGCAGATATCTTATTAACAGTCTGACGCCAAAACCTGTTCCACCTTGAGGCGTATCAGACCTAACCTCACGTTCCGCATACGCTGGTCCAGCAATATCTAAATGCACCCAAGGGATTGCACCGGCAAATCGTTTTAAAAACATCGCTCCTGCAATCGCGCCCGCCTGTCCTCGCGCGCCTGTATTTTTAAGATTCGCAATACGTGATTTTACATGTTCCTCATATGCAGGAAACATCGGCAATTCCCAAATCGGCTCTCCTGTTTGCCTGCCATACGCAATAAGCTTCTCAATCAGTTTACGATCGGTTCCCATCGCACCGGCAATCTCTTCACCTAAAGCCGCCACGCAGGCACCTGTTAATGTCGCAATATCGATAATAATGTCCGGCTGAAGTGTTTTTGCATACGCTAAAGCATCAGCAAGAGTCACACGCCCTTCCGCATCTGTATTCAAAATCTCAATCGTCGTTCCATCCATCGCTTTAACAACGTCACCTGGTCGATAGGCACTCCCGGAAGGCATGTTTTCAACCGCTAAAAAAATTCCATGAACCTCAACGTCCACATCAATTTTTGCAAGCGCACGAAACAAACCAACGACCGCCGCTCCTCCAGCCATATCAATTTTCATCGTCGTCATTCCATCTGCCGGCTTCAATGAAAGACCTCCCGAATCAAATGTCACCGCTTTACCAACAATAATAATTTTGCGTTTTGACTTTCCTTTTGGTGTATAAATCAAATGCACACCTTTTGGCTCGTACAAGGAGCCACGCGCGACAGAAAGCGCTGCACCCATACCTAGACGCTCCATCTCGACCATGTCTATATGCATTATTTTAATCCGTTTCGATAGACGAGCAACCTCATTCGCTGCATCCGCCATCTGTTGTGGCCCCATATCCATCGATGGCGTGTTTACCAAATCTCGCGCTAAACAGACACCAGCAACAAGCGACTCAGCTTCCTCTAAACCCTTTTGCATGGCAGTGATAAGCGATGAACTCTCCGCAAAGATACAAACAGATTTTGCTGCGTTTTTACTATGCTTCTCACGATGCTCAGCATGATAAGCATGAAAGACATAGTTTCCAAGTCGTAAGCCCTCTACAAAAGCACGAATCATATCCCGTCCAGAAACCCCCGGAGAAACAATCGCATCCAAAGAGACGGCAACATTTTTTGCTTTTGACTCGCGTATACGCTTTGCAAGCTGGCCTCCAAGCTTACGATAAGAATCTTCTTCAAGTAAACGCTTTTCTCCAATGCCTAATAATAAAATCTTCTTTGTCAGCGCACCATTCAAGACAGGCACACAAAGCCATTCCCCAACAGCACCTTCAAAACCCTCCTGATCCGCATAAAAAACAATAGATGAGTCAACGAACTTCGTTAATGATTGTTTATGCAAAACAGGATAAACAAACAAATCAAACTCTTTGCCACGCGCCAAACCTTTCTCAAGAAATATCTGCATATGGAAAGAGCGTAAAGTGCAAACCAGAAACGAACAAGACCCTCGAGTTTCGAGGGTCTTGGAACAGATCATTTATGCGCCATATTGATAGAGCTCACCCAACCGATTTGCGAGTCGATCAGCGACATCAAGCGGAAGAATTCGATTCAAATTAACTTCAACCAATCGAGATCCGGAATAACAGTTATCGTGAAACGTTGCGATAGTAATGTTGTCTTTGCGCTGAATAACCACGCCGAGTGACCGCCACGTCGTTCCAGCGCGATCTTGTCGGACACGATGCGTGAGTGCTCGCGAAGGGTTAAACGCAATCGCGTAACGAGAAAGATTCAGCATTCCGTAATCAGACAATGTATCACCAACAGTGATCAAGTCCTGATCACTCGCCTGATACTCAAGGAGAAGGCTTCGAAGAACAGCCGCCTTATCGTTAACAGGTAGCGCAGTAATCTTTCCTGTGTAGCGCCCCTTCTGGACCTCGTATTCCGTCGCATAGACCTGGTGGAAGCCAAGCGGCCTCACAAAGGCTTCAACGATCGGCTTTGGGCTACCGCTAATCGCAATCAACGTATAACCCAATTCACGAAGTGTCGCGATAAGTTCACGTGTAAACTCATAGAGCTGCTGCCCTTGCTCAGAGACAATCTCATCACAAATCGCAGAAACCACGTCGACAGGGACTCGAAAAATGCCAGATTCGAGAAGCCGCACAAGTTCTTGAAGATACGTTTCATACGTATCATCGCCTTCGCGATTCTTCCAACGCCTCTTTGCTTCATCGACCTTGTAAAAGTTAACATGCCCAAGTAAACCCATCGCACGCAATCGATCCAAGAGATCGATAGTAAGTGAGTTACGATATGCTGTACCGTCCATATCAAATACGCCGAGTCTTACAGACATCTCTACCTCCTAGGTAAAAAGAACCAAACAAAACCTGCCTGAAAATAATAAAATTGTCAACTGGTCAACCCGCATGTATCCGGGCTCCAAAAACCACGCAAAGCAGCCTTTGCCTCCGCTTGTAAACGAGTCAATTCTAACTTGCGTTGCTTCGTAAGCGGAAACGACAAATACGCATGCGCAAAACCATCTGCCACAAGCTCAGCATTCAAATCCGTTCCATCAGACAAAACAACATTACGTAACAATCTCCCATATTTATCAACCTCGTCAGCCTTTGGATCAATATCCAATCGAACACGCTTCCCATTCACAAGTTCTGCCGTATGCTTTGAAGCTTCCTTCCCAAAGCACTGTACCGTCTTTCTTGGATCGACAGACTCGGGCGTATCAACTCCCAATAAACGAACTTTCACTTTCTCTGTTGTCCCATCAAGAACAACTTCTAGCGTATCTCCATCTACGGCACGATTCACAAGGGCATTGGTTGAAGTTGCAAAAATGCTCACAACGTTCTCGGCTATCGCTTCCGTTTTAATGATCTGTGGTGGATCCGTCCTCATCCATGCTAATGCAACCAAACCAAAAACAAACGTCACGAAAAACTTCAACCACTTTTTCTGCAATAGACGGACCTTCATACATCCACTGTTCGCAAAATAACCATCTGATAAATATCAATTAACGCCGCCAACAAACTCACAAGAAGCGGGCCCAACAAAAATCCCATAGGACCAAACAAAGAAATGCCACCAAGAACACCAAACAAAATCCAAAGAGGGTGCACATTCGCTCCTCGACCAACAAGATATGGTCCAAGCAGATTATCAATGAGTCCAACAGCTAAGCCACCCCACAAACTAAGTCCAAGCGCCAGCCAAGCCTGATTTACGACCAAGAGCATGATAATACCAGGCACGATAACCAAACTTGTTCCAACACCTGGGACCAGTGAGCAAACAGCAGCAACGCTTCCCCAAAGCGCTGGATTCGGAACACCAAACATCCAAAAACCGATGCCTGTTAATACACCCTGTATCATCGCGATGAAGAGCTGCCCCTTCATGACCGAGTGCACTGCCGATGTAAGACGATCCAAAATCACTCGATCATGACGATCTTGCAATGGAGAGAGCAGGATAAATGATTCTGAAAATCGTTTTCCATCTCGCAAAAAATAAAACAAAGCAATAATTCCAAGCAAAATATCAAGCAGGACTACTGCAGTACCAGAGAAGATAGCGCCCAAATGTTGCGTAAGCCAGACAAGCCCCTGCTCAATCCCACGATTAAGTGAGAGGTCCATCATAGGAAATATGGTACGCAGCGGCATCAAAACAGCCTGATCAATAGCATGAAGATACACGTCTCGATTTAAACGAATCTCCTGATAAAGCTCACCTGCTTCACGCAAAATTTGAGATCCAAGCAAGCCAATTGGAATTAACAACAAAAAGACAAAAATAAGAACCGTAAGCAATGCAGCAAGATTCCTACTCCCATTCAATGCAGCAGTAAGACGACGATACAAAGGGTTCAATGCAACCGCCGCCATCGCAGAAACAGCCAAAACGACTAAATAGGACTGAAAAACCAGAAAAGCGAGAACCGAAATCCCGGCGAATAAGGCAAAAAAGAACGCTTGTTGAAGACGTGTTGTTCGCATAGAGAATAGCATAGCAGGTTTGACAACAGAGCCAAAATAAGGTATTGTTCTCGCCTCAATCGAAACGGATGTTCCGAACATGCTCGGGACCCCAAGATTCGTGCTGGATAAGTGTCACATGAAGTGACCGTCTGGAAGCGGGTCCCGATTGCCACAATTACAATGCCCAACCAAACCCAAGCAACCGGGACCGGTTTTAACGGCCTCGGCATCGCTCCAAAATTGCTCGAATCCCTCGAGCGCAATGGCTACACAGAGCCAACACCTATTCAAGCAAAAGCCATCCCTGTTGCCATCGAAGGAAAAGATGTCATCGGTATCGCACAGACCGGTACAGGGAAAACCCTCGCTTTTGGTATCCCGATGATCCAACGTCTCGCCATCACAAAAGGACGCGGAC
The DNA here is from genome assembly GCA_903918235.1 of Candidatus Uhrbacteria bacterium. Classification (GTDB taxonomy): domain Bacteria; phylum Patescibacteriota; class Patescibacteriia; order 2-12-FULL-60-25; family 2-12-FULL-60-25; genus CAIXDN01. The sequence goes on along the minus strand of CAIXDN010000061.1, from coordinate 530 downwards.
TCGTCATTTTACCTACACGCGAACTTGCTCTTCAGGTAGAAGAGTCTTTTGCAAAATTTGGCCGTCATCTCAATCTCCGCACCGCCGTATTAATCGGTGGCGCATCAATGAAGATGCAGCTCGGAATGCTTTACCGCAAACCACACATCATTATTGGAACACCTGGTCGTATTAACGATCACATCGAGCAACGCACGCTTAAACTCGACGACGTGCACACGCTCGTTCTCGATGAAGCCGACCGTATGCTTGATATGGGATTTGAACCCCAGATCCGTCGCATTCTTCAAGCGGTTCCAAAAGATCGTCAGACGATGCTTTTCTCGGCAACCATGCCAAGTGAAATCATCGGCATGGCAAACAGCTACATGAAGACACCGCTTCGTGTGGAAGTTGCTACCGCTGGAACAGCCGCTGCAAACGTTGATCAAGAAATCTTCTTTGTCTCTCGTGATGAAAAAGCTCGCTTGATGGAAAAGCTTCTTGAAGAATACCGTGGTCCAGTCCTCGTGTTCTCACGTACCAAGCAT
>CAIXDN010000060.1 GCA_903918235.1 Candidatus Uhrbacteria bacterium | reverse complement strand
CCATTTATCCGCAAGCGGTTCAAGCGGCATGATATCTTCTGTGAATCCATCGATTTGAATGTTGTTGCGATCTATGATCACGGTAAGATTTCGTAGACGTTCTTTCCCGGCCATCATAATAGCTTCCCAGCATTGACCTTCGTCGAGTTCACCGTCACCCATGAGACAGTAAGTTCGCCAGGTCGCATCATCCATTCTTGCAGAAAGTGCCATTCCAACGGCTTGGGAAATTCCTTGTCCTAGCGGTCCACCACACGTTTCAATACCAATATCAAAATGGCTATTCGAATGCCCCTGAAACGGACTTCCAAACTTGCGTAAATTTTGTAAAAAATCCGCACGCTTCGCAAAACCACGCTGCGCTAAAGTCGCATAGAGTACGGGACAGATATGCGCATTAGAAAGAACAAGCCGATCACGTTTTGGACTGTTTTTTGTCGCGGGAGTGATATGTAAAATGCGGAAGTACAGCGCCGTAAAAATATCCGCCATCCCAAGTGGCCCAGCCGAGTGCCCGCTTTTAGCTCTTGCGAGAGCCGTAATAATATCTTGGCGTATCACATACGCTTTTTTCTCCAAATCGGAGATCGACATTGCGAAGGGGGATTTTGATCGGAGCATACAAAGCAAATGATACCATTCTCGTTGACGGAGAGCGATGGGTGCGCTAGGTTCAACAAAGTTCATTTACAGGAGGAGAGATGGAACTTATTCTGATACGTCACGGACACGGGGAGAACAATCTCGGTTTGACACGGCTCGGTCAAAAACAAGCCGGTATAACGGCAAAGTGGTTGGAAAGTCGCTTGATGAAGTACGATTTGATGGAGCCTCTATTTATAGACCTGTTTGGATTTACATCCAGCCTGTCGCAAACAAAAGAAACGGCTAAAATTCTCTGGCCTGAGCTTAATTGGAAGCAAGACACAAGACTGGACGCACCTGATCAGAGCGCTCAGTCTGACGTCAGAGATCGCGTGATGAGTTGGCTGGAAACACTCGAGCGCTTGATTGAAGCTCAACGAGCACCAGCGGCTCACATAATGTGTATCTGTGCGGTAATCCATGACGCTTGGTATGAAGCATTTTGTGGTCTGGATAGCAACCTACCTCCAGCGAAGGCTGGCGAGACGCCTATCGAGAATGGATCAGTCTCAATCTACAGGCGAGTCCGATGTATGCAAGATTGTTCCATCTCATCTCACCTACGAATGCACTGGAAGTTTCACGAGTACCTCGTACCGTGGAAAGATAAAATCTAAAGATCAAAAAACCCCGCTCGGCAATCTGACCGAGCGGGGAATTCTTTTAGTAATTCTTGATAAGGTCAGCTTTGAGTTGTTGCTTGAGTTGCTGCATGACTTCCGGTGGAATCTGCGATTTAACTTGGTTCATATATTCCATAAACCCCGCGCGATCAAATTCCGGTGGCATCTGATCTGCTGGAATCTGACTTAAAACCATTTCGACAAGCGCCATCCACTCAGCATCCATATATTCCTTTGGAACTTCAACATTTCCTTCTTGGTAGAGCTGGTCGTTTAAGAGATCTTTTGGCGATAGCTGTATCGGTTTTGCAATAACTCGGTCATCAGGATTGATATTCAACTGCTCCAGTTCATTGACATCGACACTCGCACCACCGTCAAGAGCTACACTCACTTTTGATTTTGCGACTTGCACGCCAATAGCTCCTTGCGCATCAATGCCAACGCCAAAACTTGTCCCACGCACCGTGGCAACTACATTGGAAGCCTGAACTTCAAAGCTCGATCCAGAAGTAAGTACTTTATCGAGACGAGTCCAAACACGTCCTGCCTCAAGCTTGATCTGCGCGATAAGTCCATCATTTGCTGTGCCTTGTTCTGCGCTCGTAATGGTTACGATAGAGTTTGGCGCAACAAGCGTGCGACCATATCCGGTCCAGCCGATCTCTGCTTTCCCATCAGCTCCTGTCTCAATACGATCATCCACATAGAGAGCCATGAATGGAGCAAGAGCAAGGGATTCATCATTGCGAAAAACCGTAACATCGCCTTGTGCATCGCCAAGAGTCGCAACAACAGCCGAAACGGACGGTTCTTCGCCTCCCATGTCTGTATCAGTAGCATTTATATCGGTTGCTAAGCTGTCACCTAAACCAGAAATCTCTTGGTTGAACAAAGAGAGGAACCTTTGTGGAGCGCCGCTCTTAACAACCCAATAACCTTCGCCAACGACAATAAGCAGCAAGATCGCGATCAAACCAAGGGTTTTCTTAAACATATAGCGCTACTTTACGCTGGGTGTGAAAAAAAATAAACCCCGCCATAATTGGCGGGGTTTATTGATGCGGACTAGTTCACGACATTGATCGTAGCGGTGTTTGAAGGATGGATCGTGTCACGATACTCAAACGAGCCATTGGTATCAAATTTGTGCTTATACTCTGCACCAACAGCGATGTCGCCCGATGTCCAGCCTGCGCCGGTAACATTGTGAATAGCGTTATCACGATTCGTCCAGGTAACAGTTGTGCCGCGCTTCAGGGTAATCGTTTTTGGAACAAATCCATTATCAACGTTTCCGATGGAGATCGTGGCAATGGTTTCATCCATTTGCTTATCTTGGGAGATGGTAGCGGTAAGAGTCATGACATCGGCTGGTTTGAACTCAGCAGAGAGTTCAATCGGATTACCTACACGATAGTTCACAAAAAATGAGTCTGGTACGTCATCGATACGATTCTTCCAGGCAAGTCCGTAAAGCGACTCAGCGAGCTGTTGTGTTTTAACCCAGCGAAGTACGCCATTCTGGTCGACGGCGTAGACCTTAGGATCAGTGGTAATTTTAACCATCTTGTAGCCAGGACGATAGGTGACATTGCCACCGAGCGGAATCTGTGAAAGTGCACCATCGCTAATACGCTTCACCGAGCTAAAGTCAGTGTACCAAGTGAAATACGTTTTATCGTTTGGAAAGACAAAACGCTTTCCGTTAGGTGCAAAATAATAGACGGTTGGTCCTGATGCTTTGATCAAGTCGCCTGCAGAAAAACTGTTCGTAACAGATTGTGCCTGCGATGCGAGTGGAGCAACAAGAACGGCAAGCGTTCCTACAACAGCGAGACCACGACGAAGCATGTGTTGCATAGGGCAAAGAAAAAAGAAATAAATGCTTAGAGAATAGAATGACAGAAAAACAAATTATTGTACAAGGACGGTGGTAGAGGTCCCGTAGCCTACAAGACCAGTTGCGTCACTAGCTTTTCCGCTAGCTTCGATCTGACGTCCTGAGCTCCATGGTCCAATATTTGCTGTACAGGTAGCAGATGCACAGTGTTTTATAAGGGTCTGGTCTACCCAAACCTCGGTCCAAGAGATACCACTATCATCCGTAGCATTGACTGTGACATCGACTTGTTCACCGGTAAAAATGACATTTTTACCCGTAGCAACCGTTACGAGCGGGTGTTCATTCGCGACGACGGTAAAATATTTTGTTTCTGTTTGTTTAGCGTAGCCACTCGTGTCTCGCAAGATTGCATACACGGAGTGAATCGTATGAACAGGAGACAGTTCCTCGCCGGCATATCGACACTGTTGCTGATCGGTACAGCCGCGCACATTATAACCATCAATATAAACGTCGATAGTTTTTGCGATAAATCGATTATCAGAATCAATGATAACTTCACGGGTGCCATTTAAACGCACCTCTGGCCTTGTGATAACAATAGAAATGCCTGGAATACCACCGCTTTGCAGAGCAACAGTACTTGTTGCATAAGTTTTTTGTCCGGTAATCCATTCAAAAGTTGCAACAGCATCAGCAGTAGCTTTTGATCCAATCATCTGGACGTCGCTGCTACAGGGAGAGTATTCGCATCGTTTGTAGAAAACTCCATCAAAGGCGATTGTGATAGCAGAGATCGTAGAAGCATTTGTCGCCTTTGCAAGAACGTTTACATTAGTATTGATTGCAGCCGTTGGACGAGAGAGCTCAACGGTTCCAACATAGGGATTCACAACCACTGGCGCAGTGCTCGTTGGTGTTACTGGTGCGGGAGGCACGGGGCTAACGACAATCGCTCGGTCCGCAGCGATGGAGCTTGCTGCAACGGTTTCCTGTAACGGAGAAAAATCCGATGTTGACGCGATGGAAGCGCCAGCGTGATAGTTCGTAAAATAGGAATCCGGAATATCATCAACTTGTGTGCTCCAGTTTACGCCATAGAGTGTACGCGCGATTTCCTCGGTTGTGATCCAACGCAATGTTCCATTGGCGCCAATAGCGTAAACTTTTGGATCCGTTGTTATTTTAACTAAACGCAATCCTGGTCGATACGTGATATTTCCTCCGATCGTTAACGAGCCGAGCTCAGCATCGCTGATCGTCTTTACCGTATCAAATCCGGCGTACCAGCTCTTAAATGTTTTTTCCGTAGGAAATACATAGCGCTTATGATCAGCGCCATAATAATAAACGGAGCTCGTGGAACCTTTGACGAGATCACCAGGCAAGAGGGTGGCGGCATGAGTGAGCAGGGGAGCAAGAGCAAGAGTCGCTGTTGCCAAGATAAGAGAAAATCGCTTCATATAGTGGAAAGTATAGCACGCAAAGTTTCGCGTGGGTCAGGAGTTTGAAAGAGTAGAGAAGCGAGGTTAATTCGATCGGCTCCGGCTTGAATAATCACGGGAAGAAGCTCTCGTGTAATCCCGCCATCAAAACCAACAATCATTCCGGCATTAAGCCGTTTTATGGTGGAAATTTTTTCCATGGTCGATGGTAAGAGCGCCTGCCCACTCCATCCCGGCTTCACACCAAGCACAAGAACTTCATCGATCATATCAAGATAGGGAGCAAGCTTTTCAACAGGTGTCTCCGGTGAAAGAGCGAGACCACATTCAATGCCAAGTTCGCGACATTCATGAATGATCACCATATGGTCGACCGGGATTTCCACGTGCCAGATTGCGCGCACAAGTTGCGGTACGCGTCTCCAGGCATGAATAACGGAACGCGGATCACTCACCATCAGATGCAATTCGATACCAACCGTTGTATCGAGTAGGGGTAATTCATGAATTGCCCCTACCCCGTACCACGTCCGATTCGCGACAAAATGCCCATCCATGCAGTCGATCTGCACACAGGTCGCTAACCCTTCAACCAAAGCGAAACGCGCAAGAAACGTTTCTCGATCTTGAACAAGAATCGCTGGAATAAGTTCTGGGGTCATGTGTCGAGTTGATGAACGCGTCTTTCATGTCGCTGAGCCTTGCTAGGTTTTGTCTTGAGAAACGTCAGGGTCATCTTTATGGCAAGCGCTGGTTTTGTAACCCGTTCACCAAGAGCCAAGATATTTGCATGGTTATGTTCGCGTGAAGTTTTTGCATCGTCCTCCGTTCTCGCAACAATCGCCCGAATCCCAGGAAATCGATTGGCAGCAATATCCATGCCCAGCCCTGTTCCACAGACAAGCACGCCAAAACTACCCGGCTCACCCAATACAGCCAAAGAAACCTTTTTTGCCGCAAGCGGATAGTCGTCGTCTTTGACAAGCCTTGGGGATAAATCGCATACAGAAAATTTCGCTTTTGTGAGAGCTTCCTTCAATGTTTCCTTTAGTTTAAAGCCCGCATGATCGGCTCCGAGATAAATCATAGGTTTGTTTGGCATAAAAATCGCTTGACCTCAGACAAATTTGGACGCATTCTTCTCCTATTATGCCAGAAGAAATCAAGTCAGGGGAGGACCGTACGCCGCTCTTCCCAAAAATAGAAGACGAGATCCTTGCTTTTTGGAAAAAGAATGGGATTTTTGAGCGTTCCATTGATGAGCGTCCAGAGACCAAGGGTTATGCATTTTATGATGGTCCGCCATTTGCGACTGGTCTTCCGCACGCGGGGCACTTGCTTCAGTCAGCGATTAAAGACGCTGTGCCTCGTTATTGGACGATGCGAGGACATCGCGTGCCTCGTATTTGGGGTTGGGACTGTCACGGATTACCAATGGAAGCGCAGATTCAAAAAGAGTTATCGCTCCAAGGAAAGCCTGAGATCGAGGCATACGGCATGGATAAGTTTAATGAAGCATGCGCAAATGCCGTGCTTCGTTACTCAGAGGAATGGAAGCGTTACATCGAGCGTCTTGGCCGTTGGGTGAACTTTGATGGTGCCTACAAAACCATGGACCGGAATTATATCGAATCGGTCTGGTGGGTATTCTCGGAACTCTGGAAAAAGAAATTAGTCTATAAAGATTTACGTGTCTCATTTTATTCTCCAGTAAATGGGACGCCGCTCTCTAACTCAGAAGTTGCGATGGAAAATTCCTATGTCGATAAAGAGGACCCATCGATCACGATAAAATTCAAAGCCGTCGGAGAAGAGAAGACCTACTTCCTCGCCTGGACAACAACGCCGTGGACGCTACCCGCAAACGTCGCGCTCGCTGTGCACCCAGAGGAGATGTACTTAAAGGCGCGCGTAAACGCAACGGGTGAAGTATACTATTTTGCCGAGAAATTGCAGTCGCAAGTCTTTCAGCAATTTTACCCACTTGGCGATGAGCAGGGAGATTTTGAAGTGCTACAAAAAATGCAGGGTTCGGCATTAATCGGTATAAAATACGAGCCATTGTATCCGCTAGCACCAGCGATTTGGGATACGCTTGTTGAGCGTGTTGGGCGTATTTCATTTGAGGTCATTGGCATGGATTACGTGACAATGGCGGACGGCACAGGAATCGTTCATACGGCACCAGCATTTGGCGAGGAAGATTTCCGGGCCGCTGGAGAGCATGGGCTTCCAGTCCTTGTGACGCTTGATCAAGTTGGAACGCAGCGTCCTGGCGTACCGCTCGTAGAGGGAAAATTCTATCTCGCATCCAACGCAATAGTCGTCGCGGACTTGGAATCACGTGGACTCATGTATCGCAAAGAAACAGTGATGCACTCCGTAGCGATTTTTGCCCGCAACAATACGCGTCTGATCTACAAGGCTCAGCCAGCATGGTACGTGGATATTAAAAAATTACGTCCAAAGATGTTGAAGACAGCAGAAAAAATCAATTGGCACCCAGCGCACTTAAAAGAAGGTCGATTTGGAAAAGGATTAGAGACCGCACCAGACTGGTGTATTTCTCGTAGTCGATTTTGGGGAGCGCCAATTCCTGTCTGGACCAATGCCGATGGAAACGACATCCGAGTCTTTGGATCTATTGCAGAGCTAGAAGCAGCGTCCGGAATGAAAATCGACGCAAAAGATGTGATGGCAATGCATCGCCCAAACATTGATACGATGGTATTTAAAAATGAGAAAGGCGAGGAAATGCGAAGGATTCCAGATGTGTTTGATTGTTGGTTTGAGTCCGGTTCCATGCCATACGCCGCACAACACTATCCATTTGAAGGAAAGAAATGGTTTGATGAAAATTTTCCAGCCGACTTTATTGGAGAAGCACTCGATCAGACGCGAGGCTGGTTTTATAACTTGCACGTACTATCAACAGCGCTCTTCAATAAACCCGCTTTCAAAAATGTAACGTGTACAGGATTGATTCTGGCAGAAGACGGTCGCAAAATGTCCAAGAGTCAAAAGAATTTCACGGACCCATGGGAACTCTTCCAGACGCACGGAGCAGACGCGATGCGTTACTACTTGCTCTCTTCTCCAGTTGTAGAAGGAGAGGCGCTTAACTTTTCCGATCGCGACCTTCAGAGTATCGTCCGTGGTTTCTTAAACTTGTTTTGGAATATCAAAACATTTTATTCCACCTACATGGAAGGGGAGACGGTACGTGTCGACAAGCCACGGAGCGCGCATATTCTTGATCGTTGGATCTTTTCACGTTTGCATACCGTAATTGAAGAAGTAACAAAAGAAATGGATGGCTATGAAATTGCTCGCGCAGCACGTCCTTTGCGTGCATTCGTAGAAGATCTTTCCACCTGGTGGTTGCGTCGTTCACGCGATCGTATCAAGTCAGAAAATGCCTATGAACGGATGGACGCGCTCAAGACATTGTTGGAAGTCATGCTTGATTTCACGCGCATTATCGCTCCATTCATGCCATTCATCGCAGAGAAAATCTATCTCGACATCGGTGGACCAAAGGCATCTGTTCACCTCGATAAATGGCCAAAGGCTGACCATCGCTTGATAGACGAGCGACTGATAGCTGATATGAAGTGGTTACGTGAAGCAGCTTCAAAAGCACATGAACAGCGTTCCACTGCTAAACTTCCTGTCCGACAAGCGCTCGCTTCTGCCACGGTTCGCATGAGCGATATTGAGGAAGTCGCTCGTCTCAATCGTCAATCCGATCTCGCAAAATTACTTGCAGAAGAATTAAACGTGGAAAACGTTCGCATCGAGCATGCCTCAGGGCAGACAGAAGCGTGGACAATCAGTCTCGATACAGTGATTACTCCGGAATTAAAGCGCAAAGGATTGCGTCGTGAATTTATGCGCATGGTGATGGCTGCACGCAAAGAAAAAGGCATGCAACCAGCTGATCGTGTTCGTCTGACCGTAACAGGCGATGAGGCAATGGTAGAGGCGGTAAAAGAAAAAGAGCAGGAAATGATGCGTGATTTAAAGGCAGAAGTTCTAAATGTGTCTGTTGCAGAAGGAGAGTCCGTTGTGACGCTTGAGCTCGTGTAACATTTTTCATTTAGTACGGTATAATGAAGCACCTATGAAAAAATATCTCTCCTTCGTCGTGGCTTTGTCCATGACCTCGTCCCTTGTTCTTCCAGTCGCCGCTTTTGCCTCAGAAGATTCATCAGAATCTGCTCATGAACCTGCCTTGCTCACGACAAATGCATTGGCAGCAGAAGCATCAACTCGATCTTGCAGCGATCGCACGATTAAATGGGAATCAGAATATGCATCCGGTCAAATAAAGCTCGCAGAGCGCCTTGCAGATAATCGCGCAGAAGGCGATGCGAGACTAGAAAAGAATCGTGCAGATCGTGAAACCGCACAGATTGGAAAGCGTCAAGATGCTGAGATGAAGCGTACAGAAAACCGCGCAAAGCAGGACGCGAGACTTGGAGAGAAGAATGCAAATGAAACCGTAAAGGCAGCCCTTGTCGTCTATCGCACAGCTATCGATACCGCAAGTGCCACGCGCAAAACAGCTGTTGACGCTGCAAACACCGCATTCAAAACAAGTCAGGATACCTTGCTTGCAGCACGTCGCGCAACCGTTGACGCTGCTGTGGCTGCACGTAAAGCTGCAATGACTGCGGCAGATACAGAATGGCAGTCCCGCTGCTCCGGAACGCCAGAAGAGCGCAAGGCTGCAAATGCAAAGTTTCGCTCAGCTGTGCTAGCCGCAAGAGATGCGTTCAAGGTAGCAACACAAAAAGACATGGACGCCCACAAGGCCGCAATGAAGTCCACACAAGAGACAAGAAAGACAGCGATCCAGTCAGCACAAGATGCTTATAAAAAAGCCGTCGCCGCCGCTCAAGCAACATTTAAAGCTGTAAAGGACGCAAATAAGAAATAGTCTTCACTAAAAACAAAAAGCTCTCCATTGGAGAGCTTTTTGTATGGTGCACTCGACTGGAGTCGAACCAGTAACCCCTTCCTTCGGAGGGAAGTACTCTATCCAGTTGAGCTACGAGTGCAGACGGTCGGATCGTAGCCTAGACAAGCAGGTTTGACAAACCGTCACCCTTTGCTATCATTAGCGCACTTTTACGATTCGGAATCATTTGCAGCGGTAGCTCAATCGGTAGAGCAGGGGCCTCTTAAGCCCAAGGTTCTGGGTTCGATTCCCAGCCGCTGCACCATAACAAAACCCCTCAAAACGAGGGGTTTTGTATTGACAGTAATAACATATTTTGCTTTAATCTAAGCCCGTTTTTGCAAGAGGAGTCGCAATGATTCAGGGCATTCATTATGCAACGATGTCAAATCCTGAGTTCCAAGAAGGGTTTCGTCTGTACAAGTCAGCGGAAGAATCGCTAGCGAGAGTTCAATCAGAAATTGATCATCTGATAACGCAAGCTCAGCCGATTCCAGACGCCTTGACGGACGTTCTCAAGAAGCGTCGCACAGAACGCGACCGCCTCCGCAATCCACTCTTGGTCGCAAATATGCGTCTCGTGTTCAAGCTTTGCGAGGCATATAAGTGGCGCGGAACCGATAGTAACGACATCACTCAGGAAGCAGTCTTTGGGCTCATCAGGGCTCTCGAACTCTATGAGCCGGAACGTGGCTGTTTCTCGACCTATGCAAACTGGTGGATTCGGAGCTACGCCACCAGGGGAGCGCAGCGTCAGTCTAATCGGCGCATTATGCGTGTATCGATCAGCCAGCAAGCACTGGAATACACGCTTAAAAACGATATCGAGACCTTCGAGAAAAAGCACGGAGTTTGTCCAAGCAATGAGGAGCTACGTAGATTCACGAAGCGTCCGAGAATCGCAAAGTTGGATCAGGCAAAACTTGACCATCTACGCGCAAATCCGATCACGGGAGCGGCCTCCTCACGGAGTGAATATGAAGATCGTGCGGCAACGCCTGAGGCAATCGTCTCCGCAAAACAGCGATTCGTGTATTTGCGTGAAATCATCGCCAAAGTGACGATCTCCCCGGCACCGCGAACGATTTTGGTCGAGCGTAATGACAGAATCATGAAGCTACGTTATGGCTTAAGCGAGGGAGCTTCAACAATGAAGCTCGTAGAAATCGGCGACAAATACGGTCTCACGCGTGAGCGTGTCAGACAGATCATCTTGCAGCGCGTAACGCTACACGATCTTACGCTCGAGAAGTTCGATGCGATGGTTGAAAGCATGTTTGATCTGATGGAGGTTCTCTCCGATTGACGAAAGTATTTAACCATGATTAGTCTAGAATAGGTCTTACAAGGGGGTTGTGATGAGAAAAAGCAATGTCCTTCCACTGATGACACGCAAACAGTCAGTAGGCTGTTTTCAAACGTATCATGAGGCCAAGCAGACTTATGAAAAAACGAAGGCAGAAGTAGACACCTTTCTTAAGAGAAAAGAGCCGGTGCCTGCCGCTCTCGTTGAATCGCTCAACAAGAACCACCAGGTCTGCGACCAACAGCGTAATACGCTCATGGTTGCAAACATGCGTCTTGTATTCTCGATCTGTAGTCACTACACGGGACGGGGAGTAGACTCAGACGACATTATTCAAGAAGCGACCTTGGGTCTCATGAAGGCAGTCGAACGCTTTGACCCAAGACTCGGAAATAGCTTTTCGACCTATGCTTCCTGGTGGATCAGGTGTTTCGCAGGCAAGGGTGTGCAATATCAGTCAAATAAGCGCGTCACACAAGTGCCAGACAATCGTCTTGCGCGAGAACAGACTCTGATGCGCGAGATCGATGCGTTCCAATCCAAACACGGTTACTCTCCAAGCGATGAAGAGTTGATCATGTCCACGGCGCGCGCAACGATCAAGAAATTAAGCAAGAGGCAACTACAGCTGCTTCGCGCAAATCCTTCAACGGGAAAGACGATTTCATTTGAAGCACCGATTTCCGAGAACGACGCTCGTGCTTTCGGACAGCGATTATGTGGCTCTGAGCCATCTCCAGAGACGCTCGTAATGACAATGCAGGGGCTCACAGAGCTCAAACAAGAAATATATAAGGTTCTCACCATAGCCGATCCGCGTAAATCCAACCCGGAACGTAATAACGTGATTATGCGTATGCGGTTTGGCTTCCATTCCGAGATGTCTCGTATGCCTTTGAAAAATATCGGCGACAAAGTCGGTATTACACGCGAGCGTACACGTCAGATTATCGAGGCTCGGCTGGCCTATCACGGATACACAGAGCGCCTATTTATCCTCAAACTCGATAACATGATGACCCTGCTCGAGGCCGTCTCCGACATCGGCTAACATCTCCTCCTGCGGCCCGACCTTGTCGGGCCGCTTCTTTTTCGCTACATTCTGCACATCCTAT
>CAIXDN010000059.1 GCA_903918235.1 Candidatus Uhrbacteria bacterium | reverse complement strand
GATCAACTCAGAAATAAATAAACGGTCTCCGACGCATCCAAGATCAATCGCACTATTGTAGCGCGCCATTAGAACGTCAACAGATGCTAAACCTTTTGGAATAGCCAGGGTTCTTGCAATAGGCCCATCACCTAATAACGGAATATAGCCGATGGTGAGCGTCGTTTTACCGAGAGCGCTCATCGCCGTCATCAAGGTTTGATCGTCCCCGACAATCACGAGCGTCTGGGGATCAGCACGCATCAACTCAACCATAATGTCTCGCGCATGACGGAAGAGGGCGAATCTCCCGATGCGACCATTTAATCCACGACGAGAAATTTCTGCTTCGAGCCGCGAAACCTCACGGTCATACTTCCGATCGTTTAACCGCTCATCGTAGAGATATGCGTAACCGGATGACACAAAATTAGGATTTACTCTGGCCGATCAAAACCTTACCAACTAATACCGCGCCAACTTCCACGGAAAATGATTCTGCCGTTACGTCACCTGTTATTTTTGCCGTTGACTTAAGATCTGCCCGTCGATCAATGACGATGTTTCCTTGAACAACTCCCGCGATACTCGCATCGCCTGCTTTTATTCCTGCATAAATCATTGCCTCTGGACCAACAATAAGTCGGCCTTTGGTTGAAATCGAGCCTTTGACCTCTCCTTCAATCTGAACATCACCATCGCTGGCAAAATCACCTTCTACTTTTACACCTTTTGCGATAATAGTTGCTGTTGAGCGCGGCGGCAACGGAACTGTGGGCGGGAGAACAAAATCTTTTCCCAGACCTTCTTGCTTTGGATTTTTCTTCCGTTTCAGTATGGATGAAAATAGAGACATAGTTACATTTCATCAGGCACGCTAATCCCTAGCAAGCCCAAGCCCACAACTAATGCTTCACGCGCAGCCATCGCAAGGCGAATTCTCCCCTCACGCAAGGCGCCTTCTGATTCTAGGACTGGAACATCACGATAGAAGGCGTTGATTGCTTGTGAGGCTTCTAGGCACCATTGGGCAATCACGGCAGGACGAAGTTCTTTTGCTGATTGAGCAACTCTTGTTGGAAATGTTGCAAGTGTGAGCGCGAGCGCTTTTTCCGAGGCGTGATCAAACGTATCGACTAGCGCTCCGTCAAATGGATTTTGTGGACCGGCTTTGCGGATAATGGACGCGAGCCGTGTTGTAGCGTAGAGACAGTAAGGACCAGTATCGCCATCAAAAGAGAGCGCTTGTTCAAGATCAAAGGTAAAAATCTTATCAGAGTCTTGTTTGAGCATTCCAAACTTTACACCGGCCATGGCGATCGACCAGGAAACATGCGCGACTTTTCCTTCACTCCAATCTGCGTGACGTTTGATCACTTCTCCACGCGCATAATCGAGCACGGACTTTTGAAAATCCTGATAGGTGACGATATTTCCCTCACGTGAAGACATGGCGCCGGACTTGAGCGTCACAAATTCATAACCGATAAATTCATTTGTTATTGTGACACCCATGCGCTTGAGCGTTTCAAACAATTGCTGGAAATAGAGCCTCTGACGATTATCAACCAAAATAAGCGAGCGTGTCGCGTTTGGATAATCTGCATGCTTCTTTTCTGCGAGCGCGAGGTCTTTAGTGGCGTAAAGCGAGGTTCCATCGGATTTACGCACAAGAGATACGCCAAGTTTTACGTCCTCTAGATCGACGATAATGGCGCCTTGCGATTCTTTTGCTATCCCCTGTTTTATCAATGCATCGACCATCTCCTGTCCTCGGTCAACGACTTCTGATTCAAAATACTGATGCGTTATTCGTAAGTGAAGATCATCAAAAATCTCTTTCATTTCCTCAATGCTCCAGCGTCGTGTTTCTTTCCAGATTTTTTCCAATGCTGGCTCATGTGATTCAAGCTTACGCTGAACTTCTGAGACTTCTTCTTTGTCCTCCGGATGCGCTTCGAGTTCACGTGTTGATTCCGTATACATCTGACCAAGAAATTTCCCGGTTTTCTCTTGTGGCTTTTTTGACTTTTCCATCCACCAGAGACACTTGGCCACGTGAGCACCGACATCGCCGTGATAGGTTACGGGCACGCAGTCAAAACCGGCATGCGTGAGCGTTTTATCAAGCGCGAGACCAAGCACGAGATTGCGTAGATGTCCGACATGAATTTCTTTATGGGTATTTACTTGAGCGTATTCCAAAACGACCTGCTCTTTCTTTTCTGCATTGTGTGAGCCGTATCGCTCTTTTGTTACTTCAATATCTCGGACCACGCGATGAACCGCCATTCCCGTTGAAAGCAGGATGTTTACGTATGGACCTGCTGCGCTCACTGAGGCGATATCGGAGTGGCTGGTATTCAAACGAGACGCAAGATCTTTTGCGATTTCTGCGGGGCTTTTTCCCATGGACTTTGCCAACTTAAAACAACCAAAAGCGAGATCGCCAAGTTTGGCGTCTGGGGGAACGACGATGTCGCCAGCTTCAACGGTTGAACCCGTTAATTCAGATAAGCGCTTGGCGATATCCGATGACCAATAACTCCAAGCCGTTGTCATACAAGTTTTACAAAATGTCGTTTCCCTTTTTGAATCGTTGAACCTTTGGAGATTACTGCCGCAGAATCCTTCACAACAGCATCATCAACTTTTACGCCGCCCTGCTCAATCTGGCGACGAGCGTCTGTCTTTGAAGCACAGAGGCCACTCACGACTAGGGCATCTACAAGGCTGCACTCTGACGTCTCCATTTTCCACTCTGGCATTTCTTCTGGTTTCTCCCCTTTTTGGTGGATGGATGAAAATTGAGCGGCAGCTTGTTCAGAGGCGGCTTCATCTGTGAGCCACGCAACGATTCGCTTGGCGAGATCTCGCTTAAAAACCATTGGGTTCTCCCCAGTGGCGATCGCTGTTTCAATCGCTTGTACTTCTTCATCAGATAGGCTGGTGCAAAGTGTGAATCCGGGAATAATCATTCCATCGGTCCAACTCATAACTTTTCCGTACATGTCTTCTGGCGTATCCGTCATGGCGATCATGTTTCCCTCTGACTTACCCATCTTTTTTCCACTTGAATCTGCGAGCAATGTTCCGGTAATCACAAATTTTTCTTTTGCTTTTACTTCTCTCATTAATGTGCGACCTGCAAGCATATTGAATGTCTGGTCGTTACCACCAATTTCTCCATCAACATCCAATGCCACGGAATCATAGCCCTGCATCAGTGGGTACATAAACTCATGAAGATAGACCGGCTTCTCCTCTTTGATGCGTTTATCAAACATGTCACGCTCAAGCATTTGTTGCACGGTAAAATGTGAGGCGAGCTCTACGACATCAGCGAATGTCATTTTTGCAAGCCATTCACTATTGAAACGAAACTCTGCGGGATTCTCTCCTTCAAAACTGATTAAGTGTGAAATTTGCTCCTTGTAGAGCTTGCAGTTTGCTAACACTTCCTCGCGAGTGAGTTGCTTGCGTGCAGCGCCTTTATCCGTTGGGTCACCGATCATGGCGGTAAAATCGCCGATCAACAAAATGACCTTGTGACCAAGCCTTTGCAACTCAGCGAGTTTACGCATCGTAATCATGTGACCCAAGTGCAATGTGGGGCCTGTTGGATCGATGCCGTGGTACACGGTAAGACGCTCGCCCTTCAACAGACGTTCGCGAACATTCTCTTTGCTAGGGTAGACGTTCTCGACTGCGTGGCTTAGTAACCAGTCAATCGCTTTTTTATCCGTAGAAACTTTTGCCATAATTTTGCTCAATTGTGCGTGTTTTTCAAATAGAGGTCAAACCACTCGCGTGTAAGACGGTCGCGCTCTTCTCGATGCGTTGATAAACGATGATCTCCACCTTCAAAAAGAACGAGTGTATGAGGGATGCTGTACTTCTCTAATTCTTGTGCTAAATCGATGGAATCCTGAACGGAAATGTCAGGATCGGCTTTTCCGTGGAGGAGGAGGATCGGGACGGCCTTTGGAAAACGGTTGACCCAGAGGACGGCGGAACGAGATTCAAGCGCTTTCTTTGCAAAAAGCTTTGTAAGCGGGTTAGCTTTGTACCAGCGGACAACATTCGCCAGACCGCCAAGCGTGACAACGGCTTTTACCCATGGAGCTTTTGGAAGAGCGAGATAGGTTTCCATTCCTCCCCGACTTGGTCCATACATGCCGATGTGGTCGAGGTCAGCGTTTGGGAGGTTTTGGATGATTGGATAGAGATTGAGTACATCTTGTACCTCTTGTCCGCCGAGCTCATCTTTTCCCTCGCTCATTCCATTTCCAGAATATTGTGAGCCGATGACGATGTAGCCCCATGCCGCCTGCTTTCCCATCCAACGTCTCACAGAATCTTCCGTAAGCAATCCGTAGTCACCACGGCCACCACGATTCCAAACAATGACAGGAATATTTCCAGAAATTATTTTTGGTCGCGCAATCCATCCCTCGACTTGATGTCCATGTGATTCGTAGAAGAATTGCTCAACGTGAATCTCGCCCATGGAATATTACGATAAACGTGCGGTGATTACTTTTGCTTTTTCTTTTGCTTCTTCCAATTTATCCGACATACTGCGCACCACGTGTTCTGGGGCTTTTTTTGAGAACTCTGCATCGGATAGTTTTGATTCTGTTGCCTTGATATACGATGTGAGTTGACCAAGTTCTTTTTCCATCTTTACGCGCTCTGCCACCATGTCGACGCCCTCTGTTTTATCAAAGCCGATTGTGGACATTCCGGAAGTTGCGACAACCCAATTGTCTGGCATGGCATTCATCACTTCTATCGCTGATGTATTTGTGAGACGTTTAATCCATTCCAAATTATCACCAACCAGTTCTTCCATCGCCTCATCGGCAACAAAACCAAAGGTGATTTTTTTTGTTGCGTCCACCCCTTGCTCGGCACGCAAGCGACGGATGCCTGTGACAAACAAACGCAACTTCTCAAACTCTGCTGCTCTCCCCATTGAGTCATTTATATACTCAGGCCATTCTGCGACAATTAAGCTCCCCTTCATGCCGGCGATCTTCCAAACATGCTCGGTGACGAATGGCATGAATGGATGCCAAAGACGGAGAATCGCGTTCAACAGTGTTTTCAGCGTCTCAACTTTACCGCCTTCCACTTTTGCAATCTCGAGATACCAGTCCGCTAAATCGTTCCAGGTGAAGTCACGGAGCTCCTCCCCTGCTGAGGAGAATTGAAAGGACTCAAGTTTGGACGTAACGGAAGCGCTTACATCGGCGAGACGAGAGAGAATCCATTCATCGGCCATGGTCTTAGATCCAGACACATTCTGCTTTTCATCCCCAAGCTGGATCAAGATGAAGCGTGAAATATTCCAGAGCTTGTTGGTGAAGTTGCGGAAGGATTCGATTTTTTGTTCCGAAAGCTTTCCGTCTTGACCCGGGGTCATTCCGAGAACGAGGGAGAGACGGACGGCGTCGGTGCCGTATTTTGGAATGAGCTCAAGTGGATCAAGAACATTTCCGACGGACTTAGACATCTTGCGTCCTTGCTCATCCATCACAAGACCGCTCAAATAGACACTCTTAAATGGTACTTCTCCAAGCGTATAGGTCGTCATCAAGACCATGCGAGCGATCCAGAAGAAGATCAAATCACGGCCTGTTTCCAATACGGATGTTGGGTGATATTCACGATGCGCTTCCCACGCTTTTTTATCTGGCCAGCCAAGAGCAGAGAATGTCCAGGCGGCTGACGAGAACCAGGTATCCAGAGTATCGGCATCACGAACCCAATCGGTACCTGGAGATTCAATCGAAAATTGTGTTTCATCGCCTTTGTACCAAACAGGGATTTGGTGTCCGAACCAGATTTGGCGAGAGATGCACCAGTCACGGAGATTATTAATCCAGTGGAAATAGATCTTATCAAAGCGCTCCGGAACGAGCTTGATATCGCCAGATTGTACGGCTTCCAGCATCAACTCTTTGAGCGTGACCTCCTCCCCTTTTTTCCATTTCCCGAGCGTATCCTGACGAAGCTTGAATTTGCGGTTTACGCGAACAAACCACTGCTTACTTGGAAGTTGTTCCACCGTTGTACCGCCACGTTGAGCAATCGGTAATGCTTGTTGAACTTCCTCGGCACTGATGAGTAGGCCAGACTCAGTAAGCGTCGCTTCCACCTTTGCACGCGCTTCTACGGTTGTGAGACCGGCAAATTCAGGACCACAATCGGCCATCATGCGGGCTTGTTGGTCGATGACTTGGACTGATGGCAAATCATGGCGCTCCGCGATTTCTGCGTCGATCATGGAGTGTGCTGGCGTAACACCAAGGGCACCGGTTCCAAATGCAGGATCAACTGCCGTATCAGCAATAATTTGGATCGAGAGTTTTTTTCCGCAAAAAATTGGCTCAAAGGTCTTGCCGATGAGGTTTTGGTATCGAACATCATCTGGGTGAACGGCGACGGCTGTATCGCCAAATTTTGTCTCTGGACGCGTTGAGGAGATGGCGACAGGAAAGACTTTATCGTACTTAAAGGTCAAGAGGCGTGCCGTGACATCTTTTGAGTCGACTTCATCATCGGAAAGTGTTGTTTGGAATTGTGGGTCCCAGTTTACGACACGGAAACCACGCTCAATGATTCCGTCTTCAAACATCATTCCAAAAATCGTGTTTACGGCGAGATTGCGCTCTGCATCAAAGGTGTAACGCTCACGAGACCAATCGCAAGAAGAACCCATTTTACGAGTTTGATTGACAATCGTGTCGTGGGACTTATCCGCGAAGTCGACGACGCGTCCAAGAAGTTTTTCTCTGCCAAGTTCTTTGCGAGGATCCTTGTATCCTTCTTTCATCAAAATCTGTTCCACTTTTACCTGAGTGGCGAGGCCAGCGTGGTCGGTGCCTGGAACCCAGAGAGCCTTCTTGCCACGCATGCGCTCAAAGCGGATCATCAAATCCTGGATACTCATGCGCTGGGCATGACCCATGTGGAGCGTACCGGTGCGATTTGGCGGCGGCATCATGATGCAGTAGGGCTCGCCCTTTTGATTACGATCGGGTAAATGATCCGGATTGAATACTCCGGACGATTCCCAATCGGCATAAATCGCATCTTCTACGGAAGAGGCGTCGTAAGCCTTTGGCAGTTCAAGCAAGTCAGACATAGATAATGCGCCAAGAATAACCGAGAAACCGTGAATGGTCGAGAGGTGAATTTTGTCAGAAAACATTGACATTTTTCATATGTCAGAGCCTTGACACATTTAAGAATACGCCTTATATTAGTTCATTAATTCAATTCACATGGCATTACAACCTCAAGAACAAGCGGTCGAGCTTATCGGCCGTAGCAAGAACATCCTCTTAACGACACGTGAACACGCGTCGTTGGATGCGATTGCCTCTTTGATTGCTTTTGGTTTGGTTTTGAAAAAGCTCAATAAAACATTTGATATTTCCGTTCCTGGCTTTGAAGCAAAGGATCTCCCCTCTTTTTTGCCAAAAGGCGTAGAGATCCGTCCTAGCATCGGCGCGATGCGGTCTTTTCATCTTTCTATCGACGTCAGCAAGACACCGCTTTCCGAGCTCATGTATGACGTGAAGGATGGAAAACTTGATATCACGATCGTACCAAAACAAGGCGGACTTTTTGTATCGAACTACCGTCATCAATATCGATTGTGCTGCCACGAATGAATCTTGGGGTCAGGTGAACTTGGTCGATTTAAATGCCGTTGCGACAAGTGAAGTCGTGTTTGGCTTTCTTTCACGATGGAATATACAGCATATTGATGCGGAGGTCGCGACGGCGGTATTAGCCGGAATGATTAGCCGTACACGCAGTTTCCGATCCGCAAATGTGACGCCAAAAACCTTGAGACTTTCTTCTGAGCTCGTAACGATGGGTGCGCGTCGTGGCGATATTGTTCAGGGTTTGTGGCGCAATCAGTCGATCGCAACCTTGAAATTGTGGGGACGCATTCTCTCACGATTGGAACAGAATCCAGAAAGCGGGATCGTTTCTGCCATGATTTCTGATACAGATTTCTTTGAGTCTGGTGCGAAACCAGAGGCGTTGGACGGTGTCGTGGATGAGCTGATTGCGTATGCACCATCGGCTAAAGTTGTGGTGCTTTTCCAGCAACAACGTGATGGGCTTCTTGTTCATGTTCACGCTCAGGCTCCCCTTTCTGCTTTAGAGCTCACACGTCCGTTTAATGGCACAGGTTCACGCGAGCGAGCGACGTTTGTTTATAAAGAGGCGATGGATGTGACGGAGGCTAAGGGGAAGATACTCGCCTCACTTACCAGCCTTCTTGGCTCGTTGTCGAAATGATTCATACATCAATAAAGCCGCTGCGACAGACACGTTAAAACTCTGTACGAATCCAACCATTGGTAATTTGAGATTGAGTGTGGCTTTTTTCGCAAGGGCTTCTGAGACGCCGTCTTTTTCATTGCCGATGACGATGGCAATTGGTTGGGTGAGATCGACATTTGCCGGATCGACGGAAGAATCATCGAGGCGTGTGACGGCGATGAGCATCTTTTTTCTTTTGAGATATGTTGCGAGTTTTGCGACGGAATCCCACTTGGTGATTTTGAGCCACTTTGTTGCCGAAGCTGCCGACTTTGATCGTAGCTGATAATTTCTTGGTGCTTTGTTGATCGTGTAAAGCAAATGCACTTCTCCGATGCCAAACGCATCGCAAGATCGTAAAATCGCACCGACATTATGTACGTCGTCGACATTTTCCAAAACCACCGCCAATGAAGATTGGCGGTGGGACATCACATCTTTGATTTTCTTGGTGCGCTCTGGCGTCATGATTCAATAATTAGTCCCTTCTCACGATACGGCCCTTTCTGCCTGTCGATATCAAATAGAATACCGAGAGCTTTTCTCTCAAGTGCCTCCATATGTTCCTTCACACCCTTATAGCTCGGATTTGAATCTTGAGGATCAAGCGGATTATGAATTTTTATCCCGAGCTCGTTATTGATTTTTTTGAGATCCGACCATCCTTCAAGCGTTACCCCCTCTTGATTATTCAACCGTTCTACAGCGAGCTCGACATTATTTTTAGGTCGTTCTGGCGTCACAGAATACTGTGGATGCTCCATCTTTATTTCCATAATTAGTTGGATTGTAATTGATTATGAATCCAATCAATACGTGACTGCCCTTGTCCTGGGGCGGCGGCGACTAAGTCTTTCATGCGCTTCACTTCTACTTTTAAATACTCAATACGCGCAGAAACATCGTGGTTATGTTTGCTGATGGCAGAGAGCGTAGTATCGCTGTGTGTTTGCGGCGTTGATGAAAGTTGTCGTGCAACTTTATTGGACTTGGCAATCATAACTGCGCATATGATAACGTAGGCACAAATCTATGTCTATCAATGTCAATAGTTCTTATCTCGCGGTGATACGCGATAGCGTCGGAAGTCGCATGTTTCGACATCTTTTTATTGATAACGCTGATGGTACAAGTACCGATATCATAAAAAATGGACGCCTTGGATGCGCGTATTATGTTTCGTTCATTCTCTATCATTTCAAACTCATTATAGAGCCGCATGCTGTCGTTGCATCAACGGTCAATGATATGAAGGCGAATGGCTGGAGCGTTGTTAAAGGTCCAGAAGTTGGCGATGTGCTTGTATGGGAAGCATCCAAAGAGCATGTCGAGGATGAACTGCATGAGCATATCGGTTTTTATGTAGGCGAAGGTCGCGCCATAAGCAATAGCTCCACGCTTGGTGAAATCGTGGAGCATGATTGGGTATTTAGGAATGTTACGATGATTTTACGTAGACCGTAACCCACCCCTGCCCCTCCCTTCTACGAAGGAGGGGTTCTAGCTCCGTCGGAAAGTCTCCCTTCGTAGAAGGGGAGATTTAGAGGGGTTACGTTGGGTTATGATAGCGACATTAAAACGCTTTTCAATTTTTTCCACACTGGCATTTTTCCCATCGTGTTCCAGGACAAGCGCAGTAAGAATGGGGCTTTGGCTTCTCGCATAAACCGACGTCGATCTTCTGCGAGTGTTCCGGAGGATTTTAGGTTATCTGTGAGATCTGCGATTTTGATAGCCCAGGCTTCTGCATCCTCGGCGTCGATTAGTCTGGCCATCATTTTTACCCAACGACGATCCCCTCCCTCAATCATATCGTCGTGTGTGCAGAGACGAACGAGTTCTACGATGCGATCGGAAAAGCCCATGCCACGCAATTCTTCTGGAGGCGTTGCGCCGTCCTCGGTGATGTCATGCAACATTCCGGCAATAATAACGTGCTTTGGAAAACCAAAACGTGTAAGTGATTCACTTACACGAATCGAGTGGAGATAGGCGGGTTCATCCGAGCCTTTACGGGTTCCGGGAATGCGCTCAATAACCAATGCTTTTGCTTTTTCAAGAAGACTAGCCATAGTTTTAGATACTTGCGCTTGTACTTGCCGAGCGAATTGCGCGTTCATCGCGCAATGCAGGAATGGCATTACGAAGCTTTTTTACATAATCGATCGTTTCCGGCATTAAGCGTGAGCGCTTGTTAATCTCTTTTGGCTTGAGAACACCGTTAATCTGATCATCCCAAATTTTGATTGCGGTTTTTACACGGCCGTATCCTCCATTATATCCGGCCGCGATATATTCAAATGTCTTGAGGTCGGCGCTGGCTTCCCGTATCTCCGTTGGGTACTGGGCGAGAATCGTATCCATGTAAATCGCTGCGGCACGCATTGCGTTGGAGTGATCGCGCATGCCTTCTTGAAAATCATCCTTTAATGCGAGCTTTGCCTGTGATGCAAGCGAGGCATAGGTCTTGGGCATGAACTGAAATAATCCAAGCGCTCCAGCTGAAGATCGCGAATAGTTAAAAGCAACTCCTGGATTAAGACCGATCGTGGCATAAATACGTTCTAGCGTATTAGCTGGATTCTTCCGGAGCGCCGCAGAATCTGCGTGCTCAATCACGGCGATCGATGTTAATAGGTCTGGATCAATCACATCCGCGATGAGTTTTCCTGGTTGAGCATGTGATTTTATCCCAAGCGTACGCAGATCGGTTAGCGCGCCAGCAACAAGCTCGTCGACCACTTTTTTTCCACGCGCGACGACTTCTGGTTGATGAAGCGTTGTAGAATATGGCGTGTATACGGCCTGCTCCGTATCATAAGCTGTTACTTTTTTTCCTTTTTTTATCTCATTGTAGATTGGATAACGAACGGCAACGACAAGATGCGTTGGATCCTCACTTTGATAGTCGGAATTGATCCAGTTGGAGCTTTTTACTCTTATATTTGATGGCGTCGGTGTTGTCAGCGTGAGACTTGTACCTTTTTTTATTCCGTGGACAAGCATGACTACTCCTGTTTCCTTATCCCATACAGCGAGTGTGACATCACGTGGGCCGTCTTGGCCAATAACTGGCCCGCGAACAAGTCCATCAAGACCCTCAAGATGAATTTCCTCGCGAAGCATTTTCTTGCCTTTTTCGATCGCTTCAATTAATGGAGGAAGAACAGGGATCGTTGAAGAAGCTACAGGCATCGGGTCAGGTGTAATAACCGTTGTGGATGTTGGTGTGCTGTTTAGCGTTTCAAGTAAAGCTTCTCGTGTTAGCGCTTTCTTTCCTGTTGCTGGATTATAAAAAGACCCATCACCCATTTGTAAAATATGTACTTCTTGCGCAGAAGCGACTGATGTTGCACCTGCAAAAATGGAGACGCTGATAAACAGCGCGGAGATCAAGGGTCGCATTGAGACAGTATAGCACTCTCACTCGCTACCGTAACCCATCTCCCGTGGTGCTACGGGAGAGGGGTAGGGGTGGGTTACGTAACGATCCTTGGTTTCCTGGATTGGAATGGGAGCGGAGCGTCCTCTTGGGGGCGTGCGACTGGTTGAGCACCGCCACCGAATCCTGGAGGGTTCTTTGCGGAGAAGCCACGCGTGCGACGCTCCTCATAGGAGATAATACGCAGCGCTTTTGAAAGCAGGCGGTCCAGGTTGCGATAACCGTTTGCATCAAAGACTTGATGTGCGCGCACCCATTTCCCTTCCCATATTCCTCCTTCACCGGAAAGACGCTCTTTTGCCGTAAGCGGTGCTTCAAACAAGAAGAACAGCACTGATCGGTCGATCACTACACCGTTACGACGAAAGCTGAACTTACTTTGACCAACCGGCGCAATTACACGCAGGCCATCAAGACCTGTTTCTTCTTTTACTTCTCTGATCGCTGTTTGCGTTAGATTCTCCCCTGCCTCGCGACGACCTTTTGGAAAGGTCCAACGCTGATATGGATCTTTAATGAAGAAAATCTCAACATGACCCGCCCGTTTCCGGTAGATAATACCTCCTGCCGCTAGCGCCGCGTGATAGTGGCGATTGCCGCTATTAGCGCTTGGCGCTCGCTGGGATACCTGACGCCGTTCCGGTCGCGCTCCCGTTAAGGATACCGATGGCACGGTCAAGTTGTGGATCAAGGGATTTTTCATAATCTTCTGGGGTGCGCTCGATGGTTAGATCTGGCTCAAGTCCCGTTTTGTTGATGGTGCGCTCTAACGGAGTCAACCACTCAGCGATCGTAATTTTAATCGCAGAACCGTCTTTCATATTAGTATAGTCTTGAACCGAGCCTTTTCCAAATGTCTTTTTTCCCACAATCGTTGCTGCTTTATAATCCTGCAATGCTCCTGACACGATTTCTGATGCGCTGGCTGAACCTTCATTTACGAGCACAACTGTTGGGATTCCGCTGAGTCGGTTTTGTCCTGTACCTTGTAATTGCTCAACGATCTTACCTTGACGACGTTCCTTCACGACGACTTTATCTCCTACCCACTCGCCGGCCATATAGGCAGCCGTATTAAGAAAACCACCCGGATTGTTACGTAGATCTAGAATGATCGACTTCACATCTTTCGATTGCATTTCTTCGATAGCCTTGTTTAATCCGTCGATCGTGTCGGTGTTGAAATTAGTAACTTCTAGACGCGCCATGCCTTTTTGACCATCGACCCATTTGAGGTTCACGCTCTTTACTTGAATCTGGTCACGCGTGATCTCTAGCTCGATTGGGGCTGTTTTCTTTTTATCATTTACATGAATAACGGTGAGTTTTACTTTTGTTCCCTTCTCACCACGGATCATGCTTACTGCCTGCTCTACAGAAAAGCCCTCTGTGCTTTTTCCATCGATCTTACCAACAAGATCTCCTGCCTTTAATCCAGCTTTTTCTGCCGGTGTTTCTGGAAGAGGCGCGATAACGGTAATGATTCCATCGCGCAAGCCGATCTCTGCGCCGATGCCAGAGAATTGGCCCGATAATGCCTCTTTGAATGCTTCTGCGCCTTTTGGCTCAAAGAATGTCGTATACGGATCGCCAACAGAATCCGTCAACCCTTTTACAGCCCCATAAAACATCTGCTTATCATTTACATCTGTGGACTTATAATACTTACTTCTCAGCAACTGCCACACTTCCCAGAACATCCGGAACTCTACATCTTGGCTCGCTGCATTCACTGGTGGATTTTGACCAAGGCCTAGCACAGACCCTGTACTTGAAGTGGAAGCGACGGCGGACATCGGACTCACTGTTTGTGCGCTAGTCCAGCCGCGACCGACCAATACGCCGATCAAAATACCTAGAACAAGAAAAACGAGGACAGCACGGTGATTCTTCTCTGACGATGATTGTTTGTTTAATTCCATATTAATCGTTAATACGCGTGATATCGGCGCCTAATTCACGGAGGCGTCCGTCAAGATCTTCATAGCCACGATAGACCATCTCCGCGTCATGAATAATCGTCTCTCCTTGTGCAACGAGTCCTGCGAGGACCATGGTGGCTCCGGCGCGTAAGTCGAGTGAGCGGATTTCTGTGCCACGTAATGGTGTTGGACCTGTCACGATGGCGCGATGCGGATCAGCGATGATCGCGTTGGCGCCCATTTTTGTGAGCTCGTTGATATAACCCATACGCGACTCAAACATCGGATCATGCAAAAGCGTGGTACCGGAGCACTGTGTTGCGAGGAGGCCAAAGATTGCTTGTAAGTCTGTTGGGAAACCTGGGTAG
>CAIXDN010000058.1 GCA_903918235.1 Candidatus Uhrbacteria bacterium | reverse complement strand
TGTCAATCCCTTGCCAATCATGAATCTTTCTGCTAACCTACGGCCAATCCTATGAAGGCTGAAATCCACCCGGCGTACACCGCCGATGCAAAAATCACATGTGTCTGTGGCAATAGTGTCACGGTAGGTTCAACAGTTCCTACGATCAGCGTAGAACTTTGTTCCTCATGTCACCCGTTTTATACTGGTAAGCAGAACCTCGTTGATACCGCTGGTCGTATTGATAAGTTCTCTCGTCTTGCACAGGCTAAGGCCGACCGTGCTGGCGTTGGATCTAAAAAGATCAAGACGGCAAAGCGTACCGCCGCAAAAGCCGCAAAGAAAGAAGCAAAAGCTTAGATTTGTTAAGATAAAAGCCGGCTACAGAATGGCCGGCTTTTAAAATATGTCCCAACTTCTCACACAGGCTAAACAGGCCCTTGAAGAGCTTTCAAAAACCGAAGCAGTGCTTGCAACTTCGGAAGTTCTTAGCGATCCAAAGAAGTTGAAGGTCGCATCAATAGCGTTTACGCATGCACGAGATAAAGCGGAGGTTGCCAAGGAGTTAATTGATCTCGACCAAGCGGTTCGAGATGCAAAAGAAGCTGTTATATCGGATGATGCTGAGATGAAGGAGATGGGAACGGCAGAGCTTTTACACTTGGAGCCTAAATTGGTCGCTGCATTGGAACGCTTTGAATTGCTGATGATCCCGCCCGATCCTCACGATGCAAACGACGTTATTATAGAAATACGTGCCGGCGCCGGTGGTGACGAAGCCTCTCTTTTTGCTGGAGATCTTTTACGCATGTATTTGCGTTATGCAGAACGTCGCGGTTGGAAAGCAACACTTGTTTCAGAGTCAACAAATGAAAGTGGCGGCTACAAAGAGGCAGTAATGGCAATTGCTGGAAGCGGCGCTTATGGCGCATTAAAATTTGAATCGGGTGTTCATCGCGTTCAACGCGTACCAGTAACAGAAAAAGCCGGACGCATCCATACCTCAACGGCAACCGTCGCCGTGCTTCCAGAAATTGAAGAAACGGAAATTCTGATTGATACAAAAGACCTTCGTATCGACACGTTCTGTGCAGGAGGAAAAGGCGGTCAATCGGTTAACACGACAAAATCTGCTGTTCGTATCACGCATATTCCGACAAACGTCGTGGTCTCGTGTCAGGATGAACGCTCGCAAGTACAAAATCGCGAACGCGCCATGACGGTTCTACGTGCGCGTATCTGGGAAGCACAAGAAGAAAAGAAGCGCTCCGCGCTTGAAGCCGATCGTCGCTCACAAATCGGCTCCGGTGACCGCTCAGAAAAAATCCGCACCTACAATGTCCCTCAAGACCGCATCACTGATCATCGCATTAAAAAATCCTGGCACAACATCGACCAAATCCTTGATGGGGATCTTGAGCCATTGATTACCGCGGTAAAGTCCGGCAAAAAGGGGAATGATGAAGACGAAGAGTGATATAATCCCTTTATGCCACAACGCGCCTCAAATCAAGCGATCGGCACCAATGTTGGTCGAATGATTTTTCATGGTCAATCAGCGAAACGCATTGAGCATGCGCTTGGTCAGGTTGAC